>NZ_JBLXHU010000033.1:0-24217 GCF_048259285.1 Bizionia sp.
GTGAATGTGGTCTATTTTCTGTCCTTCGGTTTCATTATGAATTTTGGCCATAATTTCGCCAATAGCAAAACAGGTGTCTGGTTTCATAACGCGAATTTTGTCACCTTTAGCAAAGGAAAAAAGTACCACATGGCGCAGTCCTTCTGGTGCTTGAATGTCTTGAATTACGATCCCATTTTTGTCAGCAATAGGAAATGAAACCGAAAGGTTGTTGTTTTTAAGTTGGTTTAATAAACGTAATTCTTCCTGAATTTCCGTTTTTGTTCGCCAGTTATAGCAGTAAACCCGAATAACATAAGTGGTTTGCCCATCTGTAATAAAGTAGGTATGGTTTAAACCTGTTCGGTATAACTTACAGCTAAAATTTGCCGCTAGTTGATACGTGTCTTTTATGAAGTTGCCTAAAGCGGTTTCAGAGAGAGTTGAGGCAGAAACAGGGAAGGTAGTCATGCGGTGGTTTTATGGCAGATTGCAGAACATGAAATAGATAGGTACATGTTACAGTTTTTAAAAGTAATAATTAAAACCTATTGGTGTACATATTTCTTCTGAAAGATAAATGCAGAAAGGTAAAGGCTTGACGTATATCAACAATTGTTTTTAAAATTTTCTAATCTAAAATAATAAAAGACTAAAAGGTATGATATTTATCATCTTTTAGGAAGTTTACATTTAGCACTTTTGCGGCTTAATTATTTTTTAAAATACACATCATGAGAGCATCCAACCACACACATAATTTCCATATTCCTGTTATGGGTTTAGCCTATACCATAGATAGCCCTATTCGTGTGGCGCAATACGGGATTTCGTCTGTAATTTCAATTATTGACGATGAGCTTTTAGAACGTATGAACGCTTTTTATAGTGAAAAATTTAGTCTGCCTTATCAGGAAATTTCTAAAAAGGTGGACGATTATCGTGCTAAACGTATTACAGCATATTTAAACTTGGTTGATACCATTGTTAAAAATAAGTTTGTAAAATTTAAAGAAGAAATTTCAGAAAGTAAATCGGCTTTAGAGAATTTTATAGATATGCTTCCCAATAAGTCCAACATCAAACAAGGACTTTCAAATTTGTTAGATGAAGGTTTGATGCTTAAAGATAGCATTAAAAACTATGTAGACTCTCATTTATCGGCTGGTGAAATTGATGTGAATATCATGACCAAAATTGATAAAGAAAACTTTATTAAATCGGAACAATTACCAGTAGAATTTAATGATGCACATGCATCACTTCGCGGTTTTGCTAATAGTAATTTAAGTTCGTCTGTGGTGCTTTCGGCAGGTATGAACCCAAGATTATATAGCTATTTTGAAAATTTCATCGATTTTTATCCCAATGCCAAAAATCAGATTAAAAAGAAAATTATTTTAAAAGTAAGCGATTTCCGTTCTGCTATAATTCAGGGGAAATTTTTAGCTAAAAAGGGTCTTTGGGTGTCTGAATACCGAATTGAATCTGGTTTAAATTGTGGTGGTCATGCCTTTGCTACAGACGGGCATTTGTTGGGACCCATTTTAGAAGAATTTAAAAGCAAAAAATCAGAACTAATACAAGACACACATAACGTTTTTGTAAAAGCATTAACGGATAAAGCGTTGTATATCCCAGAAAAACCATTAGATATAAAAATAACCGTTCAAGGTGGTGTTGGTACGGCTGCGGAACACGATTTTTTAATTGACAATTATCAGGTAGATTCTGTAGGTTGGGGTAGTCCATTTTTATTAGTTCCAGAAGCTACATCTGTGGACATCGAAACACGCAAGTTATTGGCAGAAGCTAAAGAATCCGATTTGTATTTAAGCGGTATTTCGCCATTAGGCGTGCCTTTTAATACCATTAAGGGAACCTCTAACGAGTTTTATAAGCAAACCCGTATTGATAACAACAAAGCGGGAAGTTCCTGTCCTAAAAAGTTTTTAGCCTTGAGTAAAGAGTTTGGGCCAGAAGGTATTTGTACGGCATCCAAAAAATATCAGGATGTAAAATTGGAGGAATTGGAGGCAAAAAAAGAAACGTTGACGGCTACTGTTTTTGAAATGACAAAAAACAAAATTACTGAAAAAGCCTGTCTTTGTGTTGGTCTTGCCAATGCATCTTATCTGGAAAATGATATGCCTATAAAAGGGCAACAGCAAGGTGTGGTAATTTGTCCGGGACCCAATTTAGCTTATTTTGATAAAGAGGTTTCATTGGCACAAATGGTTAAGCATATTTATGGAAAAACATCCGTTTTATCGGATACTTACAGACCGAATATGTTTGTAAAAGAGCTGAAAATGTATGTGGATTATTTAAAGAATGACATAGCCACGTTTACAGATGATTTATCCGCCAAGCAAATTAAAAAATGGAAAACCTTTAAAGCTAATTTATTAGAAGGTGTGGGCTATTATCAAAAGCTGTTTAAGGAAACGATGGAGCCAAATACAACTGTAATTCAGGCTGATATTATGGTTTATGAGCAGGCTATAAATAGTATTGAAATTCCTGTTTTATAGTTGGCTGAAGGGATTTATTTATAAAAATTCATCTCGTCAATATACTGCCAAACGGTTTGAGGCAACATGGGTTTAACGTTGATTCCGTCTTTTATAGATTGCCTGATAAATGTAGAAGATAGTTCTATAATAGGCGCATTTATATGATGAATGCGTTTATGGCCATCAAATTGGGTTTCAATGGTGCCTTCAGAAATTCTAGGATAGACGTAAATATCATGATTATCCAAAATAACTTGGTAGTTTTTCCATTTGTGAAAGCTTTTTAAATTGTCTTCACCCATAATTAAGGAAAATTCATGATGAGGATATTTTTCCTGTAAATGTGCCAAAGTATTTACCGTGTAATTGGGTTGTGGCAATGCAAATTCAATATCGCTTGGTTGGAGTTTGTCATACTCTTCGGTGGCGCGAAAAACCATTTCCAAACGTTGGTAATTATCTAATAAGGATTGTTTCTTTTTAAACGGACTTTGTGGTGTAACAACTAACCAAATTTGATCCAAATCACTTTGTTCAGCAAGCTGATTGGCAATAATAAGATGTCCAATATGAATAGGGTTAAAGGTTCCGAAGTATAAGCCTATTTTCATGGGTTTTATTTAAGATTTTAAAAAATTAGAAACCAAACTTTCGGCTTCTACCAATGCTTTTTCCAAGTTATCATTTTCAATAATAATATCAAAAAGGGGTGCTGTTGCTAATTCTGCAGATGCTTTAGCAATCCGCATATTTATTTTATCGTCTGTTTCTGTTTTACGCTTTTTTAGTCGAATTTTTAATTCGTCAATGCTGGGTGGTTTTACAAAAACAGCGAGAGTTTCCTTTGGGAATTTCCGCTTAATACGTAAACCGCCAGAGACGTCAATATCAAAAATCACATGTTTGCCTTGCGCCCAAATACGTTCCACTTCCGTTTTTAAAGTGCCATAAAAATTATCACGATATACCTCTTCCCATTCAAGAAATTCATCCGCTTTAATTTTGTTTTTAAACTCCTGAGCCGACAGAAAATAATAGTCTTTAGCGTCTATTTCGTCACCGCGTTTTTCACGAGA
The DNA here is from genome assembly GCF_048259285.1 of Bizionia sp. Taxonomy (NCBI): domain Bacteria; kingdom Pseudomonadati; phylum Bacteroidota; class Flavobacteriia; order Flavobacteriales; family Flavobacteriaceae; genus Bizionia; species Bizionia sp. The sequence goes on from NZ_JBLXHU010000033.1 coordinate 3,572, forward strand.
GGTAGCAGAAATAGAAAACTCCAAATTTAAAGCGTCTAACCCTAAAAGATGACGGACAATAGTGGTTTTTCCAGATCCTGAAGGAGCAGAGAATACAATAAGTTTACCTGTATGGTTGTTGGTTTGTTGTGTCAAAGTAATTTTATTTTAAAAACAAATAGAAAAGGATTATCTATTATAGTACGTTTAAGAGTTGTTCTTTTATTTTCTCCAATTCATCTTTCATTTGCACGACTAATTTTTGCATAGGTGCATAATTACTTTTGGATCCAATGGTATTGATTTCACGACCCATTTCCTGACCAATAAATCCTAATTTTTTACCGTTTGAATCGGCAGAATTTAAGGCCTGCAGAAAATAATCTAAATGGTTTTTTAGGCGCACTTTTTCTTCTGTGATATCAAATTTTTCGATGTAGAAAACTAGTTCCTGCTCAAATCTATTTTCGTCCACTTTTTCTTTCAATTCTTCAACACCTTTGCGTAAACGCTCACGAACACCTTCAATACGGTCTGGATCCATGGCAATAATGTCTTCTAAAATATCAGCGATATTTTGAACACGATTCCTAAAATCCAATTCTAGAGCTTTCCCTTCATCCAAACGATAGGTGTCAATATTTTGTAAAGCTATTTTTACTTCATTTAAAATAAGGTTCCATTCGTTTTCATCAATTTCTTCACGTTCGGTATTTAACGCATCTGGAAAACGTACAGCCATTTTTAGCAGTTCCGTATCATCACCATCCACCAATTCTTTGAGCTGCTTCATATATTGTTTTACAGCTGGTTTGTTAATTTGTGTGCTGGTTTCTTCGCCAGTCATTTCCACATAAATAGAGAAATCAATCTTACCACGTTCTAATTGATTACCAATTAACTTGCGTAAACTCAATTCTTTTTCTCTGTAAATTGAAGGCATTCTGGCATTCAAGTCTAGGTTTTTACTATTTAACGATTTTACTTCAATCGTTACTTTTTTGGTTGGTAACTGTAAAACAGATTTCCCATAACCAGTCATTGAATGTATCATAATTCTTAAATAAAGTTGCACAAAGGTAATTAAAACTGAAGGTTTAGAAAACTGTGAGCGAATATTATGCGTAGCAAGTAGATTTATGTAATTTTGTAACTAAATTTTTTATAAAAATGTATACCAAACAATTCGAAATTCGTTGGAGCGATGTGGATGCCAACAGACATTTAGCAAATAGTGCATATACCAATTTTATGAGTCACACGCGAATGGCTTTTTTAATTGAAAAAGGGTTTTCTATGAAGGAGCTTGCACATTTTAATATTGGTCCAGTGGTTTTTTATGAACACATGTATTATTTTAAAGAAGTGTTTATGGGAAAACCATTAACGGTAAGTTTGGAAGTTTCTGGATTGAGTGAAGATGGTATGTTTTTTAAATTCGACCATAATTTCTACAACCATAAAGGCGAAAATATAGCACATTGTGAAATGCTTGGTGCTTGGATGGATTTAAAAACACGAAAATTAGTCGATTTACCTGCGGAGTTATTAGAGCAAGCCGAGACGTTTCCGAAGACAAAAAATTTCAAGTATTTAACAAAAGAAGACACACGCGTAGGAAGCAAAAAGCCCGTGCATTTAAATATTTAATTTTGGTTTTTTAGTTACTAAATAAACACTAGTAATTATAAATCCTGCAGCTACAAGTTTTACCACATTCATGGTGTTACTGCCTATTAATATGGCGAAATTGCAAGCAATAATAGGTTGCGTATACAAAAACGCACTAACTACAGATGCCTTTAAATGGTGCAGGGAAAATTGGGTTTTATATGGTCAGCACCTAGGACATCATTTTGTAAAGGTGAAGTTAAAACCATAAATAACCCGCGTGTTATTCAATTAAAGCTGTCTTTAAATTTTCTATTGTCTTTTTGGAATTCCCTATAAAAATCTGATCATTAAAAATAACAACTGGTCGGCTTAAAAAGGTATAGTGTTCTAGAATATATTGTTTATAATCAGCTTCGGTTAAGTTAGCATTTTTTAAATCCATTTCGCTATACAGTTTTGCACGCTTGCTAAAAAGTGCTTCATAACTACCAGATAGTTTCTGCATGGCTTCAAGCTGTTTAACCGTTATAGCGTCCTGTTTTATATCTTGAAACTCAAAGCCAGAAGGCCAATTGATGCTATTAATTATACGTGTACAGGTATTGCAGGTTTTTAGAAAGTAAACTTTTTTCATAAATATAATGGCTGTTTTAAGAATACGGCACAAAGTAATCCCATTTATAGAAAAAAACAAGATTATAGCCAGTCGCTTTGTTTGGGTGTAAAGGTGAAAGTGAATCTAGCCTTTTATTACATAAAATTTAAATATGGCACTAAATCATCAAAAGGAATGGTGAATTCGGTTAAACCTGTGGAATATGGCGCTACTTCATAACTGTTGTAAAGTAGAATAACGCCGGTATCATTAAAGCCTATATTTTGAGGGAGGACAAAGTTATCAGGTTCAAAATAGAGTTCTTTTTTGTCCGCTATTTGATCGTTAAAATAATCCTCTGCCACTGTTTTAAAGGCGTTCATATCGTTGAATAATTGTTCGTTTTTTAGTAATTGACCTGTTAAGGCATCAAAATTTAAAAACGATACAACCAAGCTGCCATGAGCACCTCCTGTATTGAGATAATTGGTGATGACAACGGAAATAACGGCTTCAGATTGATACATAATTTCACCATCAATTTGTGCTTCCCATTCTAAAGCACTTTCAGGAAATTCAGATTTAAAACTTGCGTATTCTGAATTAAATTTGTCAATGCTTTCTGAAATGGACATGCTTTTAGCAACCGAATCTTCATCCAAATTTAAACTCGCACTAACCATAGCTTCTATAGATGTATTGATGTTGTTTTTTACAGCTTCAATCCCTTCTGCTTGTGGTATATTTATTTCTACAATCTTGTTTTGATTGGTAGTAAAGTTTTTTTCTGAAAATGTGATTTTTGTTTCTTCATCTTCACACGAAAAAATAAGAAAAATAAGAGATAAGAGTACAATTGAACGTTGCATAAAAATAGTGCGTTAATTAATTATTAAAGATAATTATTGCATTTGAATACACCGAATTAAACCCTAACTTTATGAAAATATTATTTAATCATACATGAAGTTTTTTTGATATAATAAAACTATGTAAAGAAAAAAATAAAGATGAAATTCAATACCAAAACAATTCACGGTGGTCAAAAACTAGATCCAGCTTATGGTGCGGTGATGCCACCAATTTACCAAACAACAACTTATGCACAAAGTACGCCTGGAGGACATAAGGGATTTGAATATTCACGAAGTAAGAATCCAACCCGAAGCGCATTAGAAAACGCCGTTGCTAGTATTGAGAATGGTAATTACGGAATGGCTTTTGGTTCGGGATTGGCAGCAATTGATGCCGTAATCAAGTTGTTGGAGCCGGGTGATGAGGTTATTTCTTCAAACGATTTATATGGTGGGTCATATCGATTGTTTACATCTATATTTAAGAAATTCGGTATTACTTTTCATTTTGTTGATATGAAAAATGCCAATACAATTGAAAACTATGTGAATGCCAACACAAAACTGCTTTGGTTAGAAACACCAACCAACCCAATGATGAATATTATTGATATTAAGGCGTGTGCTGCCATTTCCAAAAAGCATAATTTGTTATTAGCAGTAGATAATACCTTTGCTACACCTTATTTACAGCAGCCATTGGAATTAGGAGCTGACATTGTTATGCATTCTGCAACCAAATATTTGGGTGGTCATAGTGATGTGGTATTGGGTGTTTTGGCTGTAAAAGATAAAGAACTTGCTGATAAATTATACTTTATTCAAAATGCCAGTGGTGCTGTTTGTGGTCCGCAGGATAGTTTTTTAGTTTTAAGAGGTATCAAAACATTGCATATTAGAATGCAACGTCATTGTGAAAATGGTCGTGCGGTTGCTGAATATTTAAGCACACATGCTAAAATAGAAAACGTGTATTGGCCAGGATTTGAAAATCATCCAAACCATGTGATTGCCAAAACACAAATGAAAGATTTTGGCGCTATGATTTCATTTACCACGAAAGGGAATAATTATGAAGACGCTATAAAAATTGTGGAAAAGTTGAAAATTTTCACTTTAGCGGAATCTTTAGGTGGTGTGGAATCCTTGGCTGGACACCCGGCTAGTATGACCCATGCGAGTGTTCCGAAAGAAGAACGTGAAAAAACAGGCGTTGTAGACTCCTTAATAAGGTTGAGTGTTGGGATTGAAGATATAGACGATTTAATTGCCGATTTAAAACAGGCTATCGGTTAACGAATCAGAAGAAAAGAAAGTGGCTATCTAAAATGTCAAATTTTACTTTAAATGTCATATTAAGCGCAGTTGAAATATTAGGGTTTCAAAATTTAAAAACTTTGATAGCGTTTAGCTATACCAGGACACTTTTAGGTAGCTTTTTTAGACGGTGGAAGGTTTCTTTTTTAATCTAAATAATAAATGTATCCAACGTTAAGCCAAAGCAAATAATCGTTGTTTTTATTGGATTCTAATTGGTGATTTAAACCATCTATCCAGTCACTAAAATACGTTTGTAGCCGTAAATCTAGCATTAAATCTGATAATGTGGTTAATTTGTAACGCACACCAACACTCGTTACCATGGACCAAGCACTTCCTGAAGAGGGATTGATAGAGCCTGGCTCCCAAGCGTCCCAAAAATTACTAGCATTAAGAATATTGTTATCTGCTATGCCAGTGGCCGGATCAACATATGTAGTATAGGCTTTAGGATTATACGAGGTATAGTGAGCACCAAGACTTATAAATGGCGCTAATCGGTAACTAAAAGATTGAAATTCTCTAATGCTCAACGGGAAATATTCCAGTTGCATACCAATGTCAAAATTATTTGCTTCACCAGTATGTCTTCGTAGTTTTTCTGCATTTTCGCCACTACCTTCTGCCCATTGGCCATGGTGATCTAATTTTGTTTTATTGAAAGATATTTCACTTCGTAATTTAAAGTGATCATTAAAATAGGTGTCTGTAGAATAACAGTTACAATCTGCTCTGTAGGCAAAATTTATATAGTGAACAATACCAATACCAAAACCGGAGTTTCCGTAGTTGGTGCCTTCATGATTACGAACACCAAAATCCGATCTAAACTGAACAGGTCCAACAATGGCACCTATTTCATGTGAAAATCCTAATTGCGAATATCCAGAATGCAAACCAGCAAACAGGAGTATAAAAACAGGTAATAGTTTCAATTTGAGCATAGTCTGATTCTCATGTGTTTAGAGCAAATTACTAACAAATATATAAAATAGACGTAACTACCCAAATTTATTTCGCAATTACGAGTATAAATGTATGTAATTAACTCATAAAAAAACAAATTATTTTAAAGATGTTACAATTATGAATAATAAAAAAATAAGCAATGTTTTTTAAAGATAATGTATATTTGTAGCTATATAACTAATTATTATAAAATTTTTTAAAGTAAAACATAAATGAAAGATAAAATTGACACTTTTTTAAACTTGGTAAAAAAGAAAGATGGCCATGAACCTGAATTTCTACAAGCTGTACACGAAGTTGCGGAAGCTGTAATTCCTTTTATTGAAGAAAACCCTAAATATAAGGGAAAAATGTTGTTAGAACGGATGGTGGAGCCGGAGCGTACTATTGTATTTCGAGTGCCTTGGATTGATGATCAAGGACAAACTCAAGTAAATAGAGGATTTAGAGTGGAATTCAACTCGGCTATTGGACCCTATAAAGGAGGGTTGCGTTTTCATCCATCTGTAAACTTAAGTATTTTAAAGTTTTTAGGTTTCGAACAAGTGTTTAAAAACTCTTTAACCACCTTGCCCATGGGTGGCGGGAAGGGTGGGTCAGATTTTGACCCGAAAGGAAAAAGTGATAATGAAGTTATGCGTTTTTGCCAATCTTTTATGTCTGAATTGTTTCGGCATATTGGTCCAAATACAGATGTTCCAGCCGGTGATATAGGTGTTGGAGGTCGTGAGGTTGGTTTTATGTTTGGTCAGTACAAGCGATTGCGTAATGAATTTACGGGCGTTATAACTGGTAAAGGAATCTCTTTTGGTGGATCATTAATTCGTCCAGAAGCCACCGGTTATGGCTGTGTATATTTTGCGCAAAACATGCTAGCTACTAAAGGCGATTCGTTAAAAGGTAAAACGGTAGTAGTCTCGGGTTCTGGAAACGTTGCCCAATATGCTTGCGAGAAAATTACGGAATTAGGAGGTAAGGTTGTAACAATGTCTGATTCTTCAGGTTATATTCATGATAAAGCCGGAATTGATGCGGAAAAACTAGCCTATATAATGGACATTAAAAATGTTCAAAGAGGACGTATTAGTGATTACTTAACTAAATATTCATCTGCTAAATTCTATAGTGGTGACAGGCCATGGTCAGTGGCTTGTGATGTTGCTATGCCGTGTGCCACTCAAAATGAGTTAGATGAAGCGGAAGCAAATACGTTGATTAAAAATAATGTGACTGTTGTAGCTGAAGGCGCAAATATGCCTGCAACACCAGAAGCCATTGAAGCCTTTCAAAAAGCTCAAGTTATGTTTGCGCCAGGAAAAGCATCTAATGCTGGAGGTGTTGCTACATCAGGTTTAGAGATGAGCCAAAATTCATTGCGTTATAATTGGACTCGCGAAGAGGTAGATGATAAATTACATGATATTATGGATGCTATTCATGAATCTTGTGTTACCTATGGTAAACAAGATGATGGCTATATAAACTATGTAAAAGGAGCAAATATTGCTGGTTTTGTAAAAGTAGCCGATGCCATGCTCGCTCAAGGTGTTGTTTAAATTAATGAAACACTTGGATATAAAGGGTCTCCTATTTTTCTAGGAGGCTTTTTTTCTTAAACAGAACATCTATATTTCGTTCAACAATTTCGAAAATTACGATATCAGGTTTTTCTTCTTCAATCTGTTTTTTATTTACAGTGTAATTTTTCACATAATTAATAGCGTGAAAACTTTCATTAAAATAGGGCATCCAATTATAAGAGAATGAATCATAATGCATAAAAAGCTTCGGGTTAGCATGGTTGTTTTTAGCAGCATTAATTGATGATGTTTTTTTTGTAAGTGTTGGCGCAGTTTCTTCTATATTCAGATTAATCATTTTTATAATATCACCTTGCTTAACGGGCTTAACTTGAATGTTATAATCTTCTAGGGTAACAGTTGGAATCGCATAATCTTTATTTATAGTCTTCATGGTTTCTTGATAACCAATAAATGCACCAAATTCATTCCAGTGGGAATCTGTTTTTAAGTATAATTGATTGGTGTTTTTCTCGGCTATCATTGACCTGGTTAAATCTATGATTTCGAAATTTATTTGTGCTTTTAAATAATTTTTTAAGACACTTAAATTGGATTCATAGACCTTAAATTGGTATGGTAAATGTTCCCTGTAAACCGTGTTTTTATTAGGTGGCACAACGATATAAAATGCAATATTATGGTTGTTTAAATAGGTTTTGAGTTCTAAAATTCTTCTACTAATTTCTTGGAGTTCTTCTGTATTAAAAGTATTGTTTCCAAAGGCATTATTAAGTGAATTGTTATAGCTGTTTCCTAAAAAATACCAGCCATTTAAACCTTTTACCACTTTATTTGGCATAGGAGTTTCTTGAAGCGTATGAGATTTAAAATCAATATAGTTGTTTACCAATGTGGTTTTTAATCCGAAGTTTTCTGTGTAGTAATTTTTAAATTCAGTAAGGGAATGGATTGGTTGGTTTAAATCAAAATTTGGTACTTCTTGAAAAGCTCTATTTTCATTATTTTCCGTTGTTTCCAATTTGAAAAACATAACCACATTAGGTGCTACTATCATCATTATAAAAATGATAATAAAAAGCCAATGTAATATGTTTTGTTTGTTTTTCATTAAAAGCGGAAATATATAAACGGGTTATAAGAATCGGTTGCTATGTAAGTGAAACATATAAATAAGAGAATAAAAAGACCAATTAATTTTAATGGTAAAAACATGTTTTTAGTGCCCGATGTTAGGTTGGAGTTAAAAACACCAGAAACTATCTTTTTATAAATTGGTGTGGATAGTAAAAGTGCGGCAAATAGTACAATTAACATTTCTTTGGTTAAATAAAAGTTTAAAAAAGCTGTATTGGTTTCAAGTGAGAAATTGAACATGGTCATCAAATAATGGAACGCATCAGTCACGGTGTCGTTTCTAAAAAACACCCAAGAAATATTTAAAACGAAAAGAAAATATAAATGCGATAAAAACGCCGGGCGCTTTGAATCCGTGTCTTTAAAATTCCATTCAATGATGATAAATAAACCATGGAAAAGTCCCCAAAATATAAAAGTCCAATTAGCACCATGCCATAAGCCTGTAACAAAGAATACAATAATTAAATTGGTGTAGGTGCGCCATTTGCCTTCTCGACTTCCTCCAAGGGAAATATATAAATAATCTTTAAACCAATTTGAAAGTGTTATATGCCAACGTCTCCAAAATTCTCTGATGGATTTAGAAATATAGGGGTAATTAAAGTTTTCGGGAAAATTAAAACCAAACATTTTGCCTAATCCTATTGCCATATCAGAATATCCTGAAAAATCGAAATAAATTTGAAAACTATAAACTATAGTTCCCAGCCAAGCAATGAGCATAGAAGATTCAGATGGTGGTAAATTAAAAATGGCGTCTGCCAAAACCGCACAATTATTGGCGATAATCATTTTTTTAGAAAGACCAATTATAAAACGTTCTACGCCTTCATAGAAAAGCGATGTGGTTACCGTTCTACTTTTTAACTCTTTTTCAATTACAGCATACCTTACAATTGGACCAGCAATGAGTTGTGGAAATAAAGTGACATAAGTTGCGAAATCAATAAAATTTTTACATGCTTTTACCTGACCGCGATAGACATCAATGGTATAAGACATGGTTTGGAAGGTGTAAAAACTAATACCTATTGGCAGCGCAATATTGGAGAAATTTAAAGCACCCTCTGGACTCATATTAAAACCTTCTAAAAGGCTAATTAGGTTACTGGAAATAAAATTGGCATACTTAAAATAGAGTAGAATGGATATATTAAATGTAATAGAAATATATAAACCAAGTTTCCTTTTTCCTTTGCTGATAATTAAACCGCTAATGTAATCTACAGCCGCTGATAGTAGGATTAGCAGGACTAATTCTTTTTCTCCCCACGTATAAAAAACAAGGCTAAAAGCTAAAAGTGTAAAGTTTTTAAATTTTTTAGGTGTTAAAAAATAGACAAACAATACAAGCGGAAGAAATAAAAATAAAAATATAGGACTGCTAAATAACATTAAATAAGCCTAGTTAATAAAACCAAAAATACAATAAAATATAGTATTTTTGGTTTAAACTATACGCTTTAAAAAACACCGAACTTTAATGAAGATAATTCAAAACAAGCTATTTTTTATTTTAGCACTTTTTCTAGTGTCTAATATGGTTTTTAGCCAAGATTATTCAGCAGATTGGAAAGGGCATTTCTCATTTCTAAATATTCAGAGTGTTTCAAGAGGTGAAACTAAAATGTATGTCGCATCAGATAATGCCATCTTTAGTTTTGATACTGTTTCGCGAGAAATGGAACAAATTACTACCATTAATGGGTTATCTGGGGAGCTAATCACCACAATTTATTACAGTGAGGCTTATGGTTTAGTGCTTGTTGGTTTTGAGAATGGATTAATGGAACTATTTTTTGAAGATGATGTTGATATTTTAAGTATTGTAGATATTAAAGACAAGCAAAATATTCCGCCAGATAGTAAAAGAATTAATCATTTTAATGTGGTAAATAATCTCGTATATGTGTCCACGGATTATGGTATTTCAGTGTACGATTTACAGAATTTGGAATTTGGTGACACCTATTTTATAGGAGACGGTGGTTCTCAAATACAGGTTAACCAAACCGCTGTTTACAATGATTTTATTTACGCAGCATGTTATGATTATGGAGGTGTTAGAAAGGCTTTAATATCAAGTCCAGATTTAATTGATTTTCAGGAGTGGAATAGGATTCAGGGTGGAAATTATCGGTTTATTCAAGAAGTTGAAAATAATTTGTACACGATAAGGAATGATAATTATATTTCTAGAATTGGAGAAGACAATCTGTTTTCAGTATTATTAAGGTATGCTACGTTACCAAATGACATGACGAGCGTGGATAATAAACTATTGGTTACTGAAAAAAATAAAGTGTTCATTTACGATAATGAATTTAGTGAAATAGCTCTAGTAAATCCCACTGCAGACTATCCAACTGAATTTTCATGTGCTACAATTTTTAATGACAATCAACTTTATATTGGGACCAAAAATATTTTAAATCAAGGAAAACCTGGTTTTGGAATTTTAGAAACTAATTTAAACGATTTAACAAATTTTAATGAAATCCATCCAGATGGACCATTGTTAAACACAGTTTTTTCTGTCGAAATTGAAAATAGTAGTCTTTGGTGTACATTTGGAGGCTATTCGGCTTCTTTTAGTTTTGCTGGAGGGGTTTCTTTTACAGGGTTAAGTAATTATATTAATGAACAATGGATCAATAAGCCCTATGATTCTATAGCTGCAACTGTAAATGTTCCACGATTCTTGTCGCACATTGCGATTAATCCTTTTAATACTGACCAGGTTTTTGTCAGTTCTTATTTTTCAGGCTTAATCGACATACAAAATAATGAAATTATGGGTATATACGACGAAAACAATAGTACCATTGTCCCTTTTGCAGCCGAATTATGTTTGACACTGACGGCAGATTACGATCGAGAAGGTGCCTTATGGGTTACCAACGGACGTGTTGAAAGCCCTTTAAATAGATTTAAAGATGGTTCCTGGACATCATATGATCTAACAAATATAATAAATTCACCCACTAGTAATTTAGGGTTTTCAGATATTGTTTTTGATCGATCGGGGAACGTATTTTTTGGTTCGTATAGTGCTGGGATAATTGGGTTAAACCTAAGTGGAAACGGCGAATTTAAAAACATAGTGGAAGACAGTCAAAACATGCCAACACCCTATGTGACATCTGTAGCCATGGATAAAAACAATCAAGTATGGATAGGAACCAGTAATGGTTTACGTGTTATATATAATACTACTAGTTTCTTTTCGGAAAGTAATCCGCAGGTTCAAGATATTATCATTTTGGAAGATGGTGTCCCAAAAGAATTATTATATCAGCAGTTTGTATCCGATATTGAAGTGGATGGTGCTAATAACAAATGGATTGCCGCCATTGGTTCGGGGGTTTTTTATTTTTCAGCTGATGGTCAAAATACCATTCGTCATTTTACAAAAGATAATTCACCGTTACCAAGTAATGACATTACGGATATTTCAATAGACGAGATAAATGGTGATGTGTATTTTGCTACGCGTAATGGTCTGGTATCCTTCGGTTCTGGTAGTTCAGAAACCCAACAAACCTTGGCAAATGCCTATGTATATCCAAACCCTGTGCGACCAACATTTAATATCACAGAAGAAAAAGTAAAAATTAAAGATATTTCTGAAAACGTCAATATTAAAATTACCGATATTGAAGGGAATTTGGTGGCTGAAGCCCAATCCAGAACCAACTCAAGATACAAAGGTTACAATTTAGAAATTGATGGTGGAATTGCGTATTGGAATGGTAATAACCTAGCAAATAATGTTGTAAAAACAGGTGTTTATATAGTAATGCTTTCCGATTTGGATACCTTTGAAACAAAGGTTATTAAAGTAATGGTTGTGCGCTAATGTCTGCATCAGAAAAAGCCATTGTACTATCAAAAATCAAATATCGTGATAATGATTTAATTGTCAACTGCTATACGCAACACAGAGGCTTGTCTAGTTATTTAATCCGCGGTGCGTTTAAAAGTAAGCGCTCTGGATCCATTGCCTATTACCAGTTATTGTCGCAGATTGAAATTGTAGAAACCTATAAGCCCAATCAGTCGCTTCATTATATAAAAGAAGTGAAATCGAGTTTTATTTATAACACACTTCACACCAACGTTATAAAGAGTAGTATCGTGTTATTTTTATCAGAAGTATTAGCCAATGTGTTAAAAGAGGAAGAACAGAATAATCTACTTTTCGATTATTTGGAAACCGCTTTACAATGGTTGGACTCTGAACCCAATTATGCTAATTTTCATTTGTTATTTCTTTTAAAGCTCACTAAATATTTGGGTTTTTATCCAGATACTGATCATGTAGAAACAGGTGTTTTTAATTTGCAATCGGGATATTTTGAACCGAGTAAAACCCATATATATGCGGTTTCAGCTGAAAACAATACCTTATTAAAAGAGTTGTTAGGCATGAATTTTGATGCCTTAAATACAGTTAAATTACAAGCAGAACAACGCCAAGCTTTCCTTAATATGCTTATGCAATATTATGAGTTACACTTGGGGTATTTTAGAAAACCAAAATCTCTGCAAATATTTAACCAAGTTTTTAGATAAATACCAATTAACCCTCATTTTATGAAAGTTCAATTTGTTTTCAGTTTGTGTTTGCTTTGCGTGTTTTTTAGTCAAGCCCAGCAAATAACAGTTTTAGAAACAGATACCAACTTACCAATTCCTGGTGTTATCATTTCAAATACGACTGAATCTGTAATCACAAATCTAAATGGTGAGGCCCATTTGGATGCGTTTTCTAGTCAAGATATCCTAGAATTTCAAGCTGATAATTACCATCTTTTAGAGTTGCCCAAAAATCAAATTCAGAATAATGTCATCACATTAAAAGGTCGTGTTGGACTAGATGAGGTTGTAATTTCAGCTTCAAAATTCGAGCAAAGTAAACGCGATATTTCTCAAAAGATTGTCAATATTTCAGCTAAAGAAATCCAATTTGATAATCCACAAACAAGTGCTGATTTACTGCAGGAAACCGGAAATGTCTATATTCAAAAAAGTCAGTTAGGAGGTGGAAGCCCAATGATTCGTGGATTTTCAACTAACAGACTTTTAATTACCGTTGATGGTGTTCGGATGAATAATGCCATTTTTAGAGGTGGAAACCTTCAAAATGTTATTTCTATAGATCCCTTAAGTATTCAAAACACGGAAATTACGTTAGGAGCAGGTTCTGTAGTTTATGGTAGTGATGCCATAGGAGGCGTAATGGGTTTCTACACCAAAAAACCACAGTTATCCTATAAAGATGAGATTTATATTAAAGGTCATGCTTTAGCGCGATATGCAACAGCCAACAATGAAAAAACAGGTCATGTAGATATTAATTTTGGACTAAAAAAATGGGCGTTTTTAACCAGTATTAGTTATAGTGATTTTGACGATTTACGAATGGGAAGTCATGGCCCAACAGCCTATTTACGCCCGGAATACGTACAAACCGTCAACGGTATAGATGAGGTGATTATAAATGAAAATTCTAAAATTCAAAAACCAACCGGTTTCAATCAATTTCATGCCATGCAAAAAGTCCGGTTTGAAGCTGGCGATGACCTGCTTGTAGATTTTGGAGCCTATTATTCTACCACGTCAGACTATCCGCGTTATGATAGACTGATCCGATATAAAAATGGAAACTTAAGAGCGGCCGAATGGTACTATGGTCCGCAAGCATGGTTTATGAGTAATTTGCAAGTTACGCAGTCCAATAGCAAATCTATGTTATATGATAAAGCTCAAGCTACATTTGCATTTCAACACTTTAAGGAAAGTCGTCATGATCGGGATTTTCAATCTGTTATAAAAAACAATAGGGAAGAGCAAGTAAATGCTTTTTCGGCAAACTTGGATTTGGAGAAACAATTAAGCCCTAAAACAGCCCTTTTTTATGGCGCCGAATATGTGTATAATTTGGTAAACTCTAGTGGTAACGAAGAGGATATTAGCACAGGAATTAGCATTCCAACGGTTTCTAGATATCCAGATGGTGCTACTTGGCAATCATTAGCTGCTTATACGAGTTTGAAATACAAGCCGACTTCCGAGCTTATTTTTCAAACCGGTATCCGCTATAATCAGGTTTTAACAAAAGCTGATTTCACAGAAAACAATGCCTATTTAAACTTGCCTTTTAATACAGCTGAAATTAATTCGGGTGCCTTTACGGGAACAGCTGGTATTAGCTGGATGCCTAGCAACATGATACAATGGAAATTGAATGCGTCAACCGCTTTTAGAGCGCCAAATGTTGATGATATTGGTAAGGTTTTCGATTCTGAACCAGGCAGTGTTGTGGTGCCCAATAATAATTTGAAATCGGAATATGCTTATGGTGGTGAATTGGGTTTACTCTTAAACTTTAGTGATGTGCTAATTTTAGATTTAGCCACGTATTACACATTTCTAGATAATGCTTTAGTTCGAAGAGATTATACCATAAACGGTGCAGCTGAAATTTTATATGATGGTGAAATGAGTACGGTTCAAGCTATTCAAAATGCATCAAAAGCATGGATTTATGGTTTTGAAGTGGGGCTAAATATCAATTTTTCAAAATCGGTTAAATTCTTTTCACAGTACAATATTATAGGAGGCACGGAAGAAGATGACGGGATAGAAGTTCCTATTCGTCATGTTGCGCCACGCTTTGGTAATGCGCATGTAGTATGGCAAAAGCAACGTTTTAAAATTGATGGGTTTGTGAATTTTAATGGCGAATTATCATACCAACAATTAGCACCTTCAGAACAGGCTAAAGATTATTTATATGCCAAAGATTCCAATGGAAATCCTTTTTCACCTTCGTGGTACACCTTGAATGTCCGAACGCATTATCAATTTAAGGACGGTATTGCCGTTACAGCAGGATTGGAAAATATTACGGATCAACGGTATAAAACCTATTCCTCCGGAATTGCATCTCCTGGAAGAAATTTTGTGGTGTCATTACATTATACGCTATAAAAAAAGCGGTTGAATTTTAAATGCAACCGCTTTCATACTTATTAAAAAAGGTTCTATTTCTTCACCGCTTTCTTAACTAACACCTGATTATTAGACAAGGTTACTTTAGCAATATATGTGGCACTACTTAAGTTAGATAAATTATACGTTTCCGTATTAGTTGACCCTTTAAACCTGTATAATGTTCTGCCCAACATATCAATTATTTCAACCGATTTAATGGTTGCTTGGTTAGACCCAATGCTAAATTTAACGTTATTATCCATCAATTCAATAATAGATAAATTGGTGTTACTAATTACATAATCATCAACCGATAAAGCACTATCTCTAAATACAATTTCAAAACGGTCGTTGAATTCGCCAACTGTAGATGTAAAATTATAATTCGTATTCGATAAGTTGTGGATGACATTTAATAATTTATCTTTTAAGTAAATAGTATGTGTACTTAAAAAATCACCCTCTATTTGTGCAATACTTATTGTGTAAATCGTAGCTTGATTAACGGTTGTACTAAAGCCTAACGGAATTATTTCATCCATGTTTAAGCTTTCAGGCGCCTTTCCTTGTATAGCTACTTTATCTGCTTCCAATTCTTCTTCTATAAGCGAATAGAAATATACATAGGAGTCTGAAGACAAGTTTTTAGGAGCATCAAAATACATATCATCATTACCATTGGTTGCACCTTCAACATAGCCAATTAAAATTTGGTTGAAAACACCCATGTCTGAGGTGAAATTAAGCCATAATTTTTCATTTTGATTTTCATTTGTGTTCCTGAAAAATTGATTATTATTTCCTGTAACACGCATACTATTTTGAAAAATAACATCTGCAGTTTTTATGTCTCCAGAAACAGTTGAAACCGTTGCGGCATTAGATAATGTAATAAAAAAGCCTTGTCCAGAAGGAATAAATCGGCTAGGCATAACCCCATCACCACCAGCTGTTTGTCCGGTGCCGTTTATTACAGCATAATCCGATTGTGCAAAATTTAAAGCCTCATTTCCGTTATTGGTATTTGATGGTGCTGAATTTTGCGACCATAAAAATATGGCACCATTCGTTACTCCAGTTGGTTGCGGATACTCTGTAACATTCTGATCAATCAATGCATTTGCTGAAAGAAATAAATCGGCATCAATAGCGGATGGATATGGATTCCCAATAAAATTCCAGTTGTTATCAGCCATTTCAGAATCATTTCTGTAAATAGGAACCGTAAAATCACCTGTATTTAAAGCGCCATTGAACGTGTATTCATAATTAATACCTATACCAATAATTCCCGATGGACTGTGCATAGCAGCATAGCCTTTACCTGGAATCATAATATCAGTATTGCTTGTAGGTTGCCAATCATCACCGTTATCATCTACATCATCTTGTCCAGCAACAGTTCCATTGTTGTTATTGGTTTCAGCCATAGCATCTAAATAGTTTTGACCATTATACCAATAGCGTCTGGTTGGGTGTGCATCATTCAATCCGTTTTCAATAGTTTCATTGGCAACTGGTGAACTCCAATAGGTGTATTCATAATAATTATTCAAAGGAGCTGTTTTCTTGTTGACTTGGGTTCTAGCATTTGTATTCAACGTATATGTTCCAGCATTTACACCTTCGCCTCTTTGTACAAAACTACCTTTGTCTTCAACTAATATACCGTCTAGATTTGTTCCATCGCCATTAACGACAGCGCTGTTTATAACTTCAACATAATCACCTTCAGAAACCGTAAGCAGGCTTCCAGCAGCTACAAATAATTGACAAGCCTCAAAACTTGTTTCTCCGTTAACATTTGTACTTGTATCGTAATCTCCATTTATAATCGCAATTTTACTAGAGGTAGGAGGTGATGACCAAGCTGTGCCATCCCAAACAGCAGCTATGTATTCTATTTTTACAGCATTACTCGCTGCGTAACATGTAGCAGTGTTTTCTCTAATTTGACAATAATATTGATAATCGTCTAAACCAGCAAGATCCGAAATATCTAATGTTGACGTTGTAGAACCGGAATATATTCCGCCATTTGACACAGCTGTCCAGTTACCAGAAGTTCCTAAAACATACCATTGATAAGCAAGTCCCAATCCACCCGAAACGCCTTCGGATCCTGCAACTGTTAAAGATGTACCCGTTATTGAACAATCTGCCACATATTGTGGGTGAGTTATTACCACAGGTGGCACTTTAACAAGCGGTACAGTACCAACGCCTGCTAAACATTCATCGTCGGATAAACTTTGAGTTGTCCATTCGGTAGCAGTATAAGTGGTATTTGGATAAAAATTTGTATTCTTTCTTTTTAAATAATACCCTACATAATTTGGTGCATGTACATCATCAATAACCGTAGTACCATTCATTAATCTCAAACCATCATTTGCATTAAAACCGGCCGAACCTAAACTTCCATTTCCTGTAGGTGTGTAACCACAAGATGAGCTAGATACAGAAATAATGGCGACTGCATTTGCTGCAAGTGTACCACTTAAATTTGCATAAGTTGAATAAGTACCTCCATAATCTCCAGCTCTTTGAATGCTATACCCACTTAAATTTACAGAAGCTCCTGTGTTGTTATATATGGTTATTACACCACCAGATCCGCCATTTTCATCATACGCTTCGTAGATAATTAAATCGGTTGCATCACCACCACCAACTGCAGTATCGCATGCAGTAAGGTCTGTATCAATTACATCGAAAAATTGTGTAGCACTACAACCTGTTGCTAGTTGAATAACAAAATTACCATCATTAGCATCTGAAGGAATCAATACTTCTATAGTGTCTGATGTATTAGAAACAGTAGGAACTGCTATATTATTATATGTAATTGTGGCTCCTATAAGATTGCTTGTTGCTGAAGTAAAAGTCACCAATGTATTTGCTGGACCAGATGTTGGAAAAGTAGCAACAGTTGGAGCAGTTGTACAATTACCTTCACCTTCTATGGTGAAAAGATAAGGATTTTCATCAGAATCATTATTTTCAATTCTCACTTTTGCTGTTCTCGTACCGGCAACGGTTGGGTGAAATTTAATTTTAAAAGTTGCGTTTGTACCATTTACAACTGGTGTTGTTGCTTGTTGTGTTACAATAAAATCTGTTGGGTTTGTACCTTCTAATTGAATAATAGGCGAACCTGTTAATAGTAAATTTGCTAAACCAATATTTTCTATAGTAAATTCTTTCTCAACAGAATCTGTGTTTAAAGGTGTGCTAGCAAACAACGTATTGTTTAATCCGTAAGGTGCATCAAAACCATTAGGAATAGAAATAGCTCCTCCTTTTACATTAATTTCGGCATTTACAGGTTGTACAACATTAATCGTATAGTCTTCTACTTCTCCATAATCAAAAGCTGTACATGCTGTTGGAGCTGAATTTTGCTTACTAATTACACGCATTCTAGTGTTTCCTAAAGTAGCAGTTGTTGGCACAGTAATATTAAGCGGAGAATTTGTAGTAAGGCCATCTGTTACACTTACTGCTGTTCCTAAATCATATTCTTCACTGCTATCAAAAGTTCCGTTTCTATTCCAATCAATCCATGCTTTTATATAGCTTGTACTAGAACCAAATGTTTTTACTCTTACAGATAAATTATAACTTTCTCCTTTATTTAAAGTTGTAGGAACTGAAGTAAAATCAGTATAAGAAGGAGTTGCAACTGATGAATTATCAATGGTATTTAAAGTGACATTAGTAATACCATTTTCTCCTGTATTATTACTTGAATTTGTACAATAACTAACACCAGTAGTTTGGCAAACCGAAATACCATCACTCCATTGATTACCACTATTAACCTCTCTTACAAAAACGGTATAACAATATTCAACAGCATCTGTTAAACCAGTAACAATGATACTGTTACCTGTTCCTTTATAAACTACTTGATTTGCTCCTGCATAAACAGGATTTGCGGTGTAAGCCGAACCGTTTCCTGTTGGTGTAAGCGTAACAGCACCTGCATTTGCAACCACCATATATTCGTAACATCCAGCAGAATCTGGCACCACATTCCACGACACTGTAGATGTTGTAGGATTAATTGAAGCGGCTAAACTGGTAACTTCTGGAACATCAATAGTATATGTTTGTGTATATGATGAAGCAGCTGAGTTATCATTAAGAGCATACGCCCAACCTGTAGCTGTTTCACCAGTGTAAGCAACCACTTTAAAAGTGTATTGCGAAGCATTGGTTAAACCAGTTATAGTAGCTGTCGTTCCAGCACCTTTATAAACTGCTTTTCCTAAAGTAGTATAAGATGTTGCTGCTGTATAATTAGAATTCGCTACAAATCCAGTAGCATTTCCTGCTAAAGCCGCAGTCATTCTTGGGATTGTTGTGTTGGGTTGAGCAAAAACAATATAACCGGTTACGCCTGCTGTTGAAGATGCATTCCAACTTAAAGAAAGTTGATCATTGGCAATACATGACTTTAATTGCAAAGCGTTATTTGGTGAAGCATTTGTAACATTCAACGTCGCTGCATTAGAATTTACAGCGCCACAACTATTAGTAACAACACATCGGTATTGATTACCATTCATTGGCGCCGAAGTTGCTCCCGTTGTATACGTATTTGTAGTTGCGCCGGAGCCTCCCGTTACGTTATTCCATGTGGTGCCGCCATTTGTTGAGACTTGCCATTGGTATGTGGGCGTTGGCGTTCCTGTTGCCGCTACAAAAAACGTGGCGTTGTTAGGAATGACTCTTGTAGTATTAGTTGGTTGTGTTGATATACTTGGTGCAGAATTTATTACAACAGCATAACTTGCAGTTCCTGCAGACCAACAAGAAGTTGCTGTTAAAAATGTTCTTACATAATATGTTCCAGTGGCGGTTGCATTAAAAGTCCCTGTGGCATTGTTAGCCGTTGAGGTTCCCGTGGCCGTAGTTTGCCAATAATCAATAGTACCTGGTATTGTTGTTCCAGAATAGGTTAATGTTGTATTGGTACAAGCAGGTGTTGTTCCTGTAATTGTTCCGACGGGATCTGCTGGTGGTGTGCAAGCAGAATATGCTGTCCATGTTATATCATCAATTATTATTTGGTTCCCTGTTATATTTCTTATTTGTATAATTACACTTCCAGATATATCTATGTTATTAACAGTAAAAGTCTGTTCAATAAAATTATCAAATACGGTGGAAGTTCCTTGTGATATTCCATTTACGTATAATTCAACTTGTCTATCTCCTCCACCCGTAAAACCTTTATATAGCTTCACAGAAAAATCACCAACACCTCCAGAAATCGAGCTTGATGTTATTTTGCTATTATCCGCAACTCGTCTTAACATTAAAGCTTTACCAATAATACCAGAGCTATTGGCATCCCCATTTTCATCTCTAGATTGAGTATATGTCCATGTTATACCATTGTTTCCTAAAAAGCTGTCATTTGCATATGAACCATTTGCATTAGAATTTGTGAAATCTTCTAAACCCTGCCCAAACCCAGACAAAACAGCACACAGAAAAGTAATAAATATGAGGGCGTATTTAAGTTTCATAAACGTAATCTTGCTATTATTTAAATAAATTAAGGATTCAAATATACGTTAAAATCATTGTAATTCAATGATTTAGCATTCGCTAATTATTAACA
>NZ_JBLXHU010000034.1:0-22290 GCF_048259285.1 Bizionia sp.
CGTTGGTTGTTAATTGTTGGTTGTTAGTTTCAGCCTTTGCTAATTCTAACGCTTGCTCCATATTTTCAGCAACTACAAAATCTTCTTTACCGTCGCCATAGAAATAAGCTGGAATTTGTTGTCCCCAAAGCAGCTGTCTAGAAATATTCCAATCGCGAATATTCTCCATCCAGTGTCTGTAGGTGTTTTCAAATTTCTTCGGGAATAATTTAATTTCAGCATCTTCACCTAAAACGGCTTCAATTGCAGGTTTTACTAAATCTTCCATTTTCAAGAACCATTGATCCGATAATCGTGGTTCAATTACGGCTTTGGTACGTTCGGAGGTTCCTACCTTATTTAAGTGCTGCTCCGTTTTTATTAGGGTATTATTTGCTGTTAATTCTTTTACAACCTCCTTACGAACAACAAATCGATCTTTTCCTTCATAATGTAATCCGAAGCTATTCAGCGTTGCATCATCATTAAAAATATCAACAACTTCTAAATTGTGTTTATCCCCTAAATTCTTATCGTTTTCATCGTGAGCAGGTGTCACCTTTAAGCATCCAGTTCCAAATTCAACATCTACATATTCGTCTTCAATTATAGGAATAACACGATTACAAATTGGCACAATGGCTTTCTTACCTTTTAAGTGGGTAAAACGTTCATCATTTGGATTGATACATATGGCTGTATCACCAAAAATAGTTTCTGGACGCGTAGTAGCAATTGTTAATGTCTCATCACTACCTTCAATTTTATAATTAAGATAGTATAAATTCCCTTGTTGTTCCACATGAATAACTTCCTCGTCAGACAAGGTAGTTTTAGCTTCTGGATCCCAGTTTACCATACGGTAACCTCGGTAAATTAAACCTTTTTTATAAAGGTCAACAAATACTTTTATTACGGATTCTGACATGTCATCATCCATGGTGAATTTGGTTCTATCCCAATCACAAGAACAGCCTAGTTTTTTTAGTTGCTCTAAAATAACACCACCATATTCATGTGTCCAATCCCAGGCGTGTGCTAAAAACTCATCACGCGTTAAGTCGTTTTTATCAATCCCTTGTTCCTTTAGTTTGGCTACTACTTTAGCTTCAGTAGCAATGGATGCATGATCGGTTCCAGGAACCCAACAGGCATTTTTTCCTTGTAAACGCGCACGACGAATCAAGACATCCTGAATGGTATTATTAAGCATATGACCCATGTGAAGTACACCTGTAACGTTAGGAGGTGGAATAACAATGGTATATGGCTCTCTATGATCTGGCTTGGAATGAAAATAATTGTGTTTCATCCAGTAATCATACCACTTACTCTCTACTTGACTTGCATCATATTTAGATGGAATTTGCATACTTTGGAATAGTTTTTGAAATATAACATACAAAAGTACTTATATTTCTTTTTTCATTAAAATTAAAAGACGTGTTATTGTGCAACAATTCAAGTTTAACATATTTATAACGTTGCCATACATCTATTTTTTTTGTTTTATGCTGAAAAAGTGAGTAAGTTTACAATCGAATTAAACATATATATTATGAAAAATTTAATTACAATATTATTTGTTGGGCTTATTAGCTTCGCTGCTAATGCACAAGACAAAGTTGCAAAAATCGAATTTAAAGAAACAACAATTGATTACGGCGTTATTGAAAAAGGCGCTGATGGTGTACGTGTTTTTGAATTCACCAATACAGGTGATGCACCATTAATTATTACAGACGTGAAGTCTAGCTGTGGTTGTACGGTTCCAAAAAAACCAGAAGGCCCAATAGCACCAGGAAAAACAGGTGAAATTTCAGTTAAGTATGACACAAATCGTGTGAACCCTATTCGTAAAACAATTACGGTTCTTTCCAATGCTAACACACCTACTGTGGCACTTAAAATTAAAGGTGAAGTTATTGATCCTAGTAAAACAAGTGTTTTAGAAAAGAAAAGTAGTAGTGTAATGAATCAGTAATTATTGATTTTACATTATTTTAAAAACAAAACAGCCTTGAGAAATCAAGGCTGTTTTTAGTTTAATAAGTCTTTTAAGTAAAACTCGTAGAGAAATGGTTTCCCTTGACGTTCAACACGCATGGTTATTTTTTTTCCGTCTGGACCTTTAAATAATTGAATAACTTCTTGAAGCGTATATTTTTCAACGTCAGAGCCATTAACTTCCAAAATAACATCTCCTAATTGTAACCCAATTAATTGCGCTGGACTATTAGGTCTAATATTGACGATTTCAAAAGCCGGAACCGTAACTAACCGAAAATCATTTTGTGGATTTACATTTGTAATGTAATTGGTAGCTGCCGGTGTCTGCTCGTAAACAAGTCTACCGTTTTCTAATTTATAATTATAATTTTTAATTAGTCTTACACCATGATGCTCAATATCTATACCACTTTTATTGTAACTAAAGGCTTTATTAAAATTGGCATTTTTCTTTAAAATCAAATAAGATTCTTTGTAATTGAACGTAAGATGAAAACGTTTTAATACCTCGGCTCCAATGGTACCGTTTCTATCCTTTATTTTTTTAAGCGTTTCAATAGATTCTCCCGTTGGAAAAGCCACTAATGATTCATTCAAAATAAACGAATTAATGGTTAAAGCTTCCACCTTGGACCGTTTCCCATAAAGTCCACCACTTAAACCATACCCTAGAAAATCCTGAAAATAATTATCTGTCGAAACTATATCTTTGGAGGCGTCTTCAAACAACCAGAGCGCATCACTAGCTCCTGTATCCAATAACATTTTTACCGGAATTTGTTTATTTTCTATAGTCACTTCGGCAATAATATATGGTTTCGAGTTATGAAACTTTAATGGAATTTTTTCGCATTTTCGACATAAGTCACCGTCTTGCCTTTTCGGTTTTGATAACTTAATATATTTTGAACGGTAATTAATATCCACCACAAAATCTTTGAACACATCATAACCAATAATGCCATGAATAGGAACGCCCAATTTTGGCGTGTAATCCATACTTCCATTATAAATTGCAAAAATGGTTTGATGGTGTTTAACAGCTTTTCCGATTTCAATTTTGTTTTGAGTCGACTTTACAGCTTCAACCACCAAACCATCTCCTAAACCCTTTAAAAAAAAAGATTCTTTATTTTCGGAATTTAAAACTTCCAAACCGTTCAGGTTATCAAATAAAATAGGTTTTGTAACCCCACTATCTAAAATAAAAGACAATGTCATATTGTTTACAACGATAGGTATAACAATAAGATTATTAATTAATTGAAAGTGAATTTTATCAGAAGTTTTACCATCAATAAATTGAAACGCTTGCTCCTGCGATTGTAAATTAAAACCGACCAAAAGCGTTAAAACAACGAAAATAAATTTAGTACGTTTCATCTGTTATATGTGAAAGACGGTATAAATTACAACAAATTCCCGATTAATCTATAATTACAACCTTGTTTTAACAATTAAATCAATATAATTTTCAGAACTTTACGCTTTTAATACTATAAGCTCATGCCAAAAATATCTCAAAAAGGCGCATTAATGCCACAATCGCCAATAAGAAAACTAGTTCCTTTTGCTGAAGCAGCATACAAGAAAGGAAAAACAGTATATCATTTAAATATTGGTCAACCAGACATAAAAACACCTGAAGTAGCTCTGGATGCTGTTAAAATTAATTCATTAGAAATTTTAGCCTACACCAGATCTGAAGGATCGGACGAATACAGAAACAAAATTGCTAACTATTATAGCAAACATGATATAAACGTAGCCAAAGAAGATATTATTGTTACCACTGGTGGTAGTGAAGCTTTACTATTTGCTTTTGGTAGCATTATGGATGTGGATGATGAAGTTATTATTCCTGAACCGTTTTATGCTAATTACAATGGATTTTCAACAGCTTCTGGTGTAAATATTGTTCCCGTAATTTCTAAAATAGAAGATAATTTTGCCTTACCTCCTATTGAAGCCTTTGAAAAACTTATTACGCCAAAAACAAAAGCTATCTTAATATGTAATCCAGGAAATCCTACGGGTTACTTGTACACCAAAGAAGAAATAAAAAAATTAGCAGAAATTGTTATTAAACATGATTTATTCCTAATAGCGGATGAAGTCTATCGCGAGTTCGCTTATGATGGTATTACCCATTATTCCATTATGCAGGAAGACAATTTAAAAGATCATGCCATTATGATTGATTCAGTTTCTAAACGCTACAGTATGTGTGGTGCACGAATTGGATGCTTGGTTTCCAAAAATAACGATGTAATAGCTACGGCTTTAAAATTTGCTCAAGCCCGTTTAAGTCCTCCTACGCTTGCCCAAATTGCTAGTGAAGCCGCTTTAGAAACTCCACAAAGTTATTTTGACGAGGTAAAAACAGAATACGTGTCGCGACGTGATATTTTAATTGCTGAATTAGAAAAAATTGATGGTGTAAAAGTTGCCAAACCAAAAGGTGCTTTTTATTGTATTGTAGAATTGCCTGTTAAAAATTCTGATGCTTTTGCTCAATGGTTATTAGAAGATTTTGAAATAGATGGCGAAACTATTATGGTTGCCCCAGCTGCAGGATTTTATTCAACACCAGGAGTTGGATTAAACCAAATTCGTATTGCTTATGTATTAAACAAAGAAAGTTTAGTTAAAGCCGTACGTATTTTAAAAGAAGCCTTAAAAGTTTATAAAGATTAGTGCAAATATCACATAACATATCCTTAAAACCGTTCAACACCTTTGGACTAGATGCAACAGCCAAACACTTTGTATCTGTAAATACCATTGCAGAATTACAAAGTGTTTTGGCCTTGCCTAACTATCCTGAAAAATTTATTTTAGGAGGCGGCAGCAATATGCTTCTTACAAAAAACATGGATGCTTTGGTTATTCACGTAAATTTGAAAGGCATTACAGTAGTTTCAGAAAATGAAAATTCGGTAACAATAAAAGCCAATGCGGGCGAAAATTGGCACGAATTTGTTTTATGGTGCTTGGATCATGATTTTGGTGGATTGGAAAACTTATCGCTCATTCCAGGAAATGTAGGAACAGCGCCAATTCAAAATATTGGTGCTTATGGCATTGAATTAAAGGATAGTTTTGTGTCTTGTGATGCTCTAGAAATGGCGTCAAGCAAAATTAAAACCTTCAATAAAGCCGATTGCCAGTTCGATTATAGAAACTCTATTTTCAAACAAGAAGCGAAAGGACAATTTGTTATCTGTAATGTAACCTTTCAGCTAACAAAAAATGCACATAAATTACATACAAACTACGGTGCCATTTCCAGTCAATTATCTGAAATGGGAATTAAAAATCCAACCATTCAAGATATTTCTAAAGCCGTTATTGCCATCAGGCAAAGTAAATTACCAGATCCCAAAGTAATTGGAAATAGCGGAAGCTTTTTTAAAAACCCAATTGTCTCCACTAAATTTTATCAGGCTTTAAAATTGCAATTTCCAGATGCTCCAGGGTATATTATTTCAGATGTAGAAGTTAAAGTTCCTGCAGGTTGGCTAATAGAAAAAGCAGGGTTTAAAGGCAAACGCTTTGGTGATTATGGAGTGCATAAAAAACAAGCACTTGTATTGGTTAACTATGGTAATGCCAATGGTTCAGATATTCTTAAATTAGCCAAATTAATTCAAACCACCATCCATCGCTTATTCAATATTGAAATTGAAGCTGAAGTAAATATTATTTAATTGATTAGAATTATATAACTTTAACTTTTCTTACGAATTTAAGAAATGAGAACTAACGACAACCAAAAATAAATTTTGAGTACACCTATAGAAGACGAAATCGTTGGCTTATTAAAAAAAGGCGACAAAAGAGCCATTTCATTATTATATGAAAATTATGGCGACGCCCTTTTTGGTGTCATTTCCAAAGTGCTTACAGATTCAGATTTGGCGCAAGACGCGCTACAAGAAACGTTTATTAAAGTTTGGAAAAAAGCAAAAACATACGATTCTAAAAAAGCCAAACTTTTTACTTGGCTTTATAGAATTGCCTACAACACAGCCATTGACAAAGTCCGCTCGTACAATAATAAAGCGAGTAAGGAAATCCAAATAGACGCTTCGGACGTATATACATTAACAGGTGATAGTTTAAATCAAGATGTGCTGGACATACAAAAGCACTTAAGTTCTATAGATGAAAAATATCAAATTGTTATAAATGCGCTCTTTTTTGAGGGCATGACGCAACAAGAAGCTAGTGACGAGTTGGAAATTCCACTTGGCACTATAAAATCGAGATTAAAAATTGGACTTCGTGAACTTAAAAAAATTTACGATCCAGAAATAAAATAGTCATGAATGATAAAATAACTACATTTTTAAATTCTGACCTACTAGAAAAATATCTAATAGGCCAAACGACTTCAGTGGAAACAGAAACCGTAGAATCCTATATTTCTAAATATCCTGAAGTAGAACAAGCTTACAATACCATGCAAAACCAATTAGAACTGGTAGCGCAAAGTCAAGCTATTGAAGCACCAAAAGCTATTCTGAATTCTATTTTGAATACTTTGGATGAAGAAACACCAGTTATCCCACTTAATAAACCAAGAACACGTAAAAAATGGTTTCAATTAAGTATTGCGGCTAGTGTTATTGCCATTATGTTTGCAAGTACGACGTATATTTTCTTTCAGCAAAATCAGCTGTTAAAAATTGAGAACCAGAAAATTGCTGATGAAATTTATGATAGATTGGATGATTTAGATCAGAAAAACATGCGTTTAGATGAAATAATGCGTCAAATGAAACAATTAAACAATCCAGAAACTGAAAAATATATTATAAACGGTAATAATCGTGCTAAAAACTTAAAAACAGTTGCTTACATAAATCCCAAAGAAAAAACGTCTATGATAGATGTGGTTTCTTTACCACAATTACCCGAAGAACAATGTTATCAAATTTGGGCGGAACTGGAAGACAAAATGGTTAATTTAGGTATATTAAATGAAGGTGACAGACAATTAAAATCTATTCCATATACCGAAGATGCTTTAGCTTTAAGTATTACCATAGAACAAAGAGGTAGTAAATTAAGCGCTACAAAGGAAAATTCGGTTGCAGAAATTACCCTGAATAAATAAGCAATATTACAACTTAAAATAGACCTCGGTTTTCTTTGAAAATCGAGGTCTGTTTATTTCTAAAAACCATATCTTTGCAAAAACAAATTTTATGAAACTTTTTTTAATAACATTAGCATTATTAGGAATTGCTGTTGCAGGAATTGCCATTAAATTATGGGCAAAAAAAGACGGGAAATTTGCAGGCACTTGCGCTAGCCAAAATCCTATGATAAACACAACAGGTGAATCTTGTGGATTCTGCGGTAAGACACCAGACCAATTTGAGAACTGTAACGAACCTCAACACTCGTAAACTTAATGCTCGTATTAGATGTTCTCTACTATGTTTTTATAATAGTAGCGTGTTTTCAGGTTTGTTACTTTCTCTTTTTTTTTAGTCCCTTTGCATTTCAAAAAGAAAGCATCCCATCTACTAAAAACATTCCAATTTCGGTTATAATCTGCGCTAAAAACGAAGCCGAAAATCTCAAGAAATTTCTTCCAACCGTCATTGCTCAAAACTATTCAAATTTTGAAATTGTTTTAATTAATGATGCTTCCTATGATAACACTTTGGAAGTCATGGAAGCCTTTGTTGAGAAACATTCAAATATAAAAATTGTAGACGTTAAAAATAATGAAGCATTTTGGGCTAACAAAAAATATGCGTTAACACTAGGGATTAAATCTGCTAAAAACAATCATTTATTATTTACCGACGCCGATTGTAAGCCTGTTTCCAATAATTGGATTTCACAAATGAGTGCACATTTCAGTGCAGAGAAATCCATAGTTTTAGGTTATGGTGGTTATTATAAAATAAAAAACTCTTTTCTTAATAAAATCATCCGATTTGAAACCCTGTTCACAGCAATTCAGTACCTATCATTTGCCAGAATGGGTTTACCATACATGGGAGTCGGCAGGAATTTAGCATATACAAAAGAAGATTTCTTTAAAGCAAGTGGCTTTATGAAGCACATGTACATACGTTCAGGTGATGATGATTTATTTATAAATGAAATAGCAACAGCAACTAATACAAGTGTTTGTGTATCCAAAGAAAGCTTTACGATGTCCAATCCAAAAACAACGTTTAAATCTTGGGTAACCCAAAAAAAAAGGCACATTACAACTGCCAGCCACTATAAAACGAGCCACAAAGCAGTGTTAGCTTCCTTTTATGCATCTCAATTATTATTTTGGGTTTCTGGCATTGTACTTTTAAGCTTTTTATTTAATTGGGAAGTGGTTTTGGTATTCATAGGCTTGCGTTTTATGAGTCAATTAGTTATCGTGTCGTTTATATCAAAAAAATTAGACGAACAAGATTTAATGCCATTTCTACCTTTTTTAGAATTCTTTTTAGTTATTTTTCAATTGACTATATTTATATCCAACCTGATATCAAAACCTAAACATTGGAAATAACCCAAGCCATAGAGCGCGCCAAAAACAATGACCAAAAAGCCTTTAATTTTTTATTGGATTCGTTTTGGGATCATGTTTATGGGTTTCAATTAAAGCGTGTTCAAAATGAAAATGATGCGGAAGATATTACCATTCAAACATTCTCCAAAGCATTCGATAAGATTGACACCTATAATAGCGATTACAATTTTAAAACCTGGCTTATTACCATTTCAAAAAACATTCATATTGATTTAATTCGGAAGCAAAAAAATTCCATTTCACAAAACATAGCTCGTAATGATGAGGATGGTTATCAGGATATTTTAGATGATTCGCCTTCACCCGAAGACAAATTAATCACCGAACAAAATTTAGCCAAACTACTTCGCGATATAAAAAAACTGAAACCACATTATCAAGAAGTGATTAATTTAAGATACTTTCAGGAGTTGAGTTATAAAGAAATTTCAGTAGAGATTAACGAGCCTATTAACAACGTCAAAGTTAAATTGCTACGTGCCAAGAAATTATTGGCTGAAATTATTCAAAACACCCGAGCTTAAGCCTATATTGGGTTTTGTACTTTAACGAATTCAGCATTCATTTTCCATAATACTTTGTATCTTTGCAACGGAAAATTTAGTGTATGAAAACAGAAACAGTTTCAAATATTTTACCCGAAAGACAAGCTAAACCCAAATGGTTACGTGTGAAATTGCCTACAGGCAAAAAATACACGGAGTTACGGAGTTTAGTAGATAAATACAGCCTAAATACCATCTGCACCTCTGGAAGTTGTCCAAACATGGGTGAATGTTGGGGAGAAGGTACCGCAACCTTTATGATTTTAGGAAATGTCTGTACACGTTCTTGTGGTTTTTGTGGTGTAAAAACCGGTAGACCAGACACAGTAGATTGGGACGAACCCGAAAAAGTAGCGCGCTCCATTAAACTTATGAAAATTAAGCATGCCGTTTTAACTAGTGTAGATCGTGACGATTTAAAAGACATGGGTAGTATTATGTGGGCCGAAACGGTTAAATCTGTGAGACGCATGAATCCTGAAACGACACTAGAAACACTAATTCCAGATTTCCAAGGTGTGGAACAACATATAGATAGAATTATTGATGTGGCACCAGAAGTGGTAAGTCATAATATTGAAACCGTTCGCCGTTTAACACGCGAAGTACGTATTCAAGCTAAATACGACCGTAGTTTAGGTGTTTTAAAATATTTAAAATCTCAAGGACAACGACGTACTAAATCTGGTATTATGCTTGGTCTTGGTGAAGAACGTGAAGAAGTTATTGAAACACTTCATGATTTACGCGCAAATGATGTGGATGTTGTAACTATTGGTCAATATTTGCAACCTAGTAAAAAACACTTACCTGTTAAGCGTTTTATTATGCCAGATCAATTTGAAGAATATAAAGAAATTGGACTTGATCTAGGTTTCAGACATGTGGAAAGTAGCGCATTAGTACGTTCATCTTATAAAGCTCAAAAACATATTAATTAATGATTCGTATTGGTATTAATGGTTTCGGGAGAATAGGCAGACGTGTATTGCGCTTGCTTCATAATCATCCAGAACTGGAAGTGGTTGCAATAAATGATTTAGCCGACTCGAAAACGTTAAGTCACCTTTTAAAATACGATAGTATTCATGGCATTTTTCATGAGAACATCTCTCATGACGAACAGCATATAATCATTAATGATAAAAAAATAGTTTTATCACACCACAACCATCCCAAAGATATTGATTGGAAAGCCTCTCAAGTTGATTATGTAATTGAATCTACTGGGAAATTTAAAACAAAAGATGCTTTAGAATGTCATATTACCAATGGCGCCAAGCGTGTTGTTTTAAGTGTTCCTTCAGAAGATGATTCAATAAAAACCATTGTTTTAGGCATTAATGAATCTACTATTGATGGTACAGAAACCATTATTTCAAATGCATCATGCACCACAAATAATGCAGCCCCAATGATAGATGTTATCCATAAATTATGCGGCATAAAACAAGCCTACATAACAACGGTTCATTCCTATACTACAGACCAAAGTTTACATGATCAGCCACATCGCGATTTACGTCGCGCGCGGGCAGCTGGACAATCCATAGTACCAACAACAACAGGTGCAGCCAAAGCATTAACACGTATTTTCCCAGAGCTATCAGATGTTATTGGTGGCTGTGGCATTCGCGTTCCGGTAGCTAATGGTTCCTTAACAGATGTAACACTAAATGTTGAAAAAACCGTGAGTATTGACATGGTTAATAATGCTTTTAAAAAGGCATCGGAAGGGTATTTAAAAAATGTACTAGCCTATACTGAAGATCCTATTGTATCCATTGATATAGTTGGAAATCCATACTCGTGTGTGTTCGATTCTCAAATGACTTCTGTCATCGGGAATATGGTTAAAATAATTGGATGGTATGATAATGAAACAGCCTATTCCCAAAGAATTATTGATTTAATCCGCTTTTTGTCGATAAAAACATAACCTTTATCGAAAAAAAAATTATATTTGTTCATAATAGTTACTCAAATTATGTCCCAGATATATAAATATATATACCTTATTTTCATGCTGTTAAGCTTTAGTCTTTCAGCACAAGTTGATATTAGTGAAGATGAAGAATCTATTCAAATTAATATTGATTATAAAATAAACCAAGCACAACAGGATATTGAAAACAGCAATTTTTTTGAGTCACAAAAAAAACTAGAAGAAGCGCTCGTTCTTGCTGAAAAAATTAGCAGCAAAAAAAGCATTGGAATTATATATGCCAAGTTAGGCAAACTACAATATATAATTGAAGAGCCCGATGATGCGCTCATTAGCTTATTTAAAGCCAACGAAATCCAACGTATTATAAAAGACGATGTGAATCGTGCTGAAACCTACAAAACAATAGGTAATGTTTATAATAGCAAAAAAGATTACCGACAAGCTTTAGATTATTATGTATCCGCAAATACACTTTTTGACCAAGAAGGTCTGGATGATTTTGTAGCTGAAGTACTCCTCAACGAAGGTAAAACCCTTATTAAATTAAAAGACTATAAAAAAGCAAATAAGCAATTAGAAAAATCTATTGCTTTAGCCAATCGCTACGAATTAGATAAAATAAAAAGTAGCGGCATGATTCACAATGGGCTTGCTCTCACCTATCTAGACAAAAAACAAGCAGGTTTGGAATCTACTTTAAAAGGTGTTGAATTAGCAAAAGAACACAAGTTCAACACCGTACTTACCAATGGATATTTAATTTTAAGCGACTTAAATGAATTAAATGGCGACTATCAAGCGTCTTCTGAAAATTTAAAAAAATATATGAAGCTGTCGGATTCTTTGCTGCAAGTAAAACGGGCAAATTTATCACCAGAAAAGCGCATTAAAATTCTACTGAACAACCAAACGGAATTCCAAAAAGAACAAGCCGCAAATTTAGAAGAGAAAATCAAAGAAAACAATTTAAGTAAACTTACTACCATTTTAAGTATTGCCTTAATCACCATTCTTTCTTTACTTACGCTATCCTTATATAAAAACAATAATATTAGACTGAAAACCAACAACATGCTTCACATTAAAAACAGTGAACTTATTGTTGCCATGGAAAAAGCCGAATTGGCATCCAAAACCAAGGCCAACTTTCTATCTACTGTAACACATGAATTACGAACACCATTATACGCTGTAACAGGTTTAACGAATATGCTATTGGATGAAGATCCAAAACCAAATCAAATTCAGCATTTAAAATCGCTAAAATTTTCAGGGGAATACTTACTGACCTTTATTAACGATATTCTTCAGATTAATAAAATTGAAGCCAATAAAGTGGATGTTGAGCCCGAGAATTTCAACCTTAAAAAGAAAATGACCAATGTTATTGCAGCCTTAAATAATTCGGCAAGCGACAATAACACCCAATTACATTTGGAATACGACATGGATATTCCTGAAACCTATAATGCAGATCAGCTTAAAATTTCGCAAATCCTGATTAATTTAATAGGCAATTCCATCAAGTTTACTAAAGATGGTGATATCTGGATTCGTGCTAAAAAACTCAAGCAAGATGGTGATTATTATACCATTCGTTTTGAAGTAGAAGATAACGGAATAGGTATTAGTAAAGAAAAGCAAGAACGTCTTTTTGAAAGTTTCTCTCAAGGTTCCATACAAATTAATAGAAAATATGGCGGAACTGGTTTAGGCTTATCTATTGTAAAAGGATTAATTGATATTTTAAAGGGAAATATTTATCTAAAAAGTGAAATTGGAAAAGGTTCTAATTTTATTTTTGAAGTTCCTATGAAATATGCAGCTCCTGTTGCCAAACCTAAAAAAATAGAGTATTTCAATAATGTTACAGAAATTGATTTGGAAAACATAAAAATATTAGTTGTTGAGGATAATAAGATCAACCAAATGATCACGAAAAAAAT
The DNA here is from genome assembly GCF_048259285.1 of Bizionia sp. Taxonomy (NCBI): domain Bacteria; kingdom Pseudomonadati; phylum Bacteroidota; class Flavobacteriia; order Flavobacteriales; family Flavobacteriaceae; genus Bizionia; species Bizionia sp. The sequence goes on from NZ_JBLXHU010000034.1 coordinate 12,985, forward strand.
CCTTAACAAAATGAAACTAAATTGTGAAATAGTAGATAATGGCGAAGAAGCTGTTGAAAAAGTACGAACTGAAGCGTTTGATGTTGTTTTAATGGATATTCACATGCCAGGAATTAGCGGACTTGAAGCAACGAAGCGTATCAGGAAATTCAATCCAGATTTAACCATTTTTGCACTAACGGCTGTAACTATTGAAGATAAAATGCATGAATTTGATGAAGCTGGATTTACAGATATTATTTCAAAACCTTTCAAACAAGAAGATTTTGAGAAAAAACTTTTTGAAACATTAATAGAAAATAAAGAATCCAAATCTGTTTAATTACCAGATTCTACATAATTCATAACATGATTTTTAAAAATTTCATGTTCATGAACCGTAGCCTTAATTGGTAAGTAAAATAATTTTTCGCGCAGACTTTCAAACCCTTTTAAGCGCATAAAGTCCTTTTCTGTTGTTAGTAATAATTCTCGGTGTTTCAATTGTGCTATATCCGCATCTGTAAACGCGTGATGATCGGGAAAATCCAGATGTTCAAATTGTAACCCTTTATTTTTTAAATGCAACACCAACGGATTGGCATTTGCAATTCCTGTCACTAAAGTAAATGGTTCAAGGCTCAATAAAGCGTGAGAGGTTTCTTCTGAAAAAACATCTTCTGAATAATCTATAGTACTAAAAAACACCTTTTGATTTGCCTCTGGTTTCAATTTTAAAACAATCCCTTCTTTTTCTGAATCCGAAATATTATTTGGACATTTCGTTACCACAATTAGTTGAGCACGTTTAGCACCTTGTTTTGGTTCACGCAAATTACCCGTAGGTAAAACCCAATCATCAGCATATAAATCTTGGTATGTAGTAAGCAAAATATTAAAACCCGCCTTTACTTTCCGATGTTGAAAAGCATCATCCAACAAAATTACATCTGGTTTTTCAGATAAATTTATTAAGTTCTCAATACCACGTTGCCTATTAGAATCTACAGCAACTTGAACATTTTTATAAAACTTACTAAAAAACTGAAACGGCTCATCTCCCAAGGTTTTGGCTGTATCCAGTTGATTTGCCAAACGAAATCCTTCTGTTTCTCTTTTATAACCACGACTTAAAGTTGCCACTTTATAAGAGTCCTTTAGCAGCCGAATTAAAAGCTCAATCATGGGCGATTTTCCCGTTCCACCGGTACTCAAGTTTCCAACACATATAATAGGCATAGTATAGGATTTACTTTTAAAAATCCCCAAATCGTAAAACCAATTGCGCAACCAAGTCACCACATAGTAAATTGGAACAATAGGAAATAATATTTTTCGAAGAAGCTTCATAACAACGAAAGTAATTATTTTATCTTTGATGTTAAACATAAATAGAAATGATTGTTCAAGACGTTATAAATTGTTTAGAAGATTTTGCACCAACATCTTATGCCGAGGATTTTGATAATGTGGGTTTGTTAGTTGGGAATACCCAAGAAAACCTAACCGGAATTTTGGTAACTTTAGATACTACAGAGGCCGTTATTGATGAAGCCATAGCAACCAATTGCAACCTTGTAGTCAGTTTTCACCCCATAGTTTTTAAAGGCTTAAAAAAAATTACGGGACAAAGTTATGTAGAACGCGTGGTAATAAAAGCCATCCAACATAACATTGCTATTTTTGCAATTCACACGGCATTAGATAATGCCTTTCACGGTGTGAATGATATGATTTGCGAAAAACTCAAGCTTACCAATCGTCAAATTCTAATTCCACAACCTGGAACCATAAAAAAACTAACAACCTACGCACCACATGCCGAAGCGGCTACTATTCGTGAGGCGTTATTTGCAGCTGGTGCTGGAAGTATTGGTAATTATGATCATTGTAGTTTTAATATGGAAGGGGTTGGTACTTTTAGAGGTGGTGAAACATCAAACCCTACCAAAGGCAAAAAAATGGAGATTCATTCCGAGCCAGAAACCCAAATATCCGTGACATTTCCGAAGCATTTAGAATCTCAAATACGACAAACACTTTTTTCAGCACATTCCTATGAAGAAGTAGCTTATGAAATAGTAAATATTACGAATACCAATCAGCATATTGGTATGGGAATGATTGGCACGCTAGAAGAACCGATGACGGAATCTGATTTTTTTAACTATTTGAAAGTGGAAATGGCCACAAATACAATTAGGCATTCGGCTTTTTTAAATAAACCCATTCAGAAAATTGCTGTTTTAGGAGGCTCCGGAAGTTTTGCAATATCTGCTGCTAAACGTGCTGGTGCTGACATATTTATCACAGCTGACCTGAAATATCACGATTTCTTTCAAGCCGAAAACAACCTAATTCTAGCGGATATTGGTCATTATGAAAGTGAGCAGTTCACAAAAAACCTTTTAGTAGCATTTCTTAACAAAAAAATTACTAATTTTGCACCTGCCTTACCGGTAGGTAGGCTTATATTATCAAAGACCAGTACAAATCCTGTTAAGTATTATTAGAGTATGGCAAAAAAGAAAGAAGCAACGGTAGAAGAGCGTTTAAGAGCCCTGTATGATTTACAACTTGTAGATTCTCGTATTGATGAAATCAGAAATGTTCGTGGAGAACTTCCTTTAGAAGTACGCGATTTAGAAGATGAAGTTGCTGGAATGAATACCAGATTTGAAAAGCTTGAAGACAGCTTAGATGTTATAAAATCAGAAATCAGCTCTAAAAAGAACCTGATTGAAGAAGCTAAAGCGCTTATCAAAAAGTACAACGAACAACAAAAAAATGTTCGTAACAATAGAGAATACAACTCTATTTCAAAAGAAATTGAATTTCAGGAATTAGAAATTCAATTAGCTGAAAAAAATATCAATGAGCATAAAGTTCAGATTGAGCAGAAAAAAGATGTGATTGCACAAACTAAAGAACGCTTAAAAGAACGCCAATTACACCTAAAACACAAGAAAAGTGAATTAGATGATATTTTAGCTGAAACTGAAAAAGAGGAGCAAGCGCTAATTAAAAAATCAGATGATTTCAAAAAATCTATCGAAGAGCGTTTAGTAGCTGCTTATACCAGAATTAGAACGAATGTAAAAAATGGCCTTGCGGTTGTACCAATTGAAAGAGGTGCAGCAGGAGGTTCTTTCTTTACTATTCCACCACAAGTTCAAATGGAAATTGCAGCTCGCAAGAAAATTATTACAGACGAACATAGTGGACGTATTCTAGTTGATGCTGCATTAGCAGACGAAGAACGCGCAAAAATGGAAAAGCTTTTTGCTAAATTATAAGCTATTTCAAAACATATAATAAAAGCCTTCAATTCGTTGAAGGCTTTTTTTTTAGTATAATTTTAGCATTTTAAATATAAGGTACTTAAATGTTTTACGTCTAAACAAAAAAAGAAAACTATGAATAAGTTACTCGTAATACTATCTGCTGCCATGTTATTTAGTTGTAATAACCAAGCGCAAGTAAACCCAAAACAACAAGATGTTATTAATGCAGAGCCTATGGAAGTGGCTATGGAAAATGGTAAAGCCAAAGCCTATTTTGCTAGCGGTTGCTTTTGGTGTGTTGAAGCAATTTACGAAAGTGTAAAAGGTGTAGATGAATCCATATCAGGGTATGCAGGCGGACACACTAAAAATCCAACGTATGAATCTAGCAACACAGGTAAAACAGGTCATGCGGAAGCTGTAGAAATACTATACGACCCAAAAGTAGTAAGTTTTGAAACCTTGGTAGATGTGTATTTTGCATCTCAAAACCCTACACAAGTTAACGGACAAGGAGGCGACAAAGGATCTCAATACCGTTCTATTATTTTTTATCAGAACGCGGAGCAAAAAACAATTATTACTAATAAAATTAAAGACTTGGAGAAGCAGTTAGGTAAAAAAGTAGCGGCTGAAGTTTACCCTTTTCAGAAATTTTGGATAGCTGAAGATTACCACCAAGACTATGAACGTTTGAATCCAGACAATCCGTATATCCAAAATGTATCCGTTCCAAGATTAAATCGTTTTAAGCGAAAAATGCCTGACGTTTTAAAAACTAATCATTAAAGAAATATGGCAATCTAAATTCATAAATAGTCATATTAAGCGCAGTCTAAATGTTTAAAGTTGATAAAGAAAAAACCCTTTAAACACTAATATTTATGGCTTTGTTGCCTTAATCGTAAAAATTAAAGGGTATAAATTATCGGTTTTTTTGAACATCCCTGTTTCTGTTTCAACCAAATCAGGCAATACATTATAAGGACTTTCATGATACTCATTTAAGTATTCTATATGTAAACCCGCTTCGGTTAAAGCATTAATAACTTCACTTAAACCGTGATTCCACCCATATTCTTTGCTAATTATTTTAGAATCTTGATTGGCATAGGTTCCTTCGTATTCTTCAAAGATTACTTCTTCTTGCATATAACCATATTCCATAAAAGGTTTACCTTCTAAATAATTGAACATCCAAACTATTGGGTGAAATTCCGCCATAAAAAAGGTGCCACCATTTTTTAAGCGCTCTGCAATCATAATTCCCCAAGGTTTTAAATCGGGTAGCCAACCAATAACACCATAACTGGTAAAAACAATATCAAATTTTTCGTTTATATGTTCTGAAGTGTCCAAAACATTGCAGCAAACAAATTTAGCATCAAGTTTCAATTCTTCATTTAAGCTTTTGGCTAATTTTATACCTTCATCACTTAAATCTACGCCTACACATGTAGCTCCCATTCTACTCCAACTTAATGTGTCCTGTCCAAAATGGCATTGCAAATGCAATAAGGACTTTCCTGAAACATTGCCTAAAGCCTCCAGTTCATAAGTCATTAAAGACGATTCGCCTTCTTTAAAAGCCTTCATATTATACATATCACTTTCCGCATGCACGTTTACTTTGGCATTCCAAGTCTCTTTATTGGTCTCAAAATAGTTTTTTTCTAAATCCATTTTCCAGTTATATATCTGTCTAAAATACTATAACTTTACAAATTATAACACATATTAACTATGAAACACCACATGCTTCTATTCAGCATTTTACTATTATTTTATTCTTGTAAATCAGATAAGAATGGTGAACCTGCCGCTACAATTGATAACAAACCACTTACAACTTCCCAAAAAATAGCACAAGCTTATGGTATTGAAAACTGGGATTCCGTTAATAGCATTACCTTCGCTTTTAATGTTTTAAAAGATAGTACCTTATTTAAACGTTCGTGGAAGTGCTCTCCAAAAACCAATGATATTACATTAATCACAGCAAATGACACCATACGTTACAACAGAAATCAAATGGATAGCACATTTGTAAAGGCGGATAAAGCTTTTATAAATGATAAATTTTGGTTGCTAGCGCCTTTTAATCTCGTATGGGATTCAGGAACCACAATCTCCGCGCCGGTTGAGGAAATGGCACCAATTAGTAAAAAAATGTTAAATAAAATTACCACAACCTATCCTAGCAATGGTGGTTATACACCAGGCGATGCTTATGATTTTTATTATAACAATAACTACTTAATCGAAGAATGGGTTTATAGGAAAGGTAATACTAAAGAGCCTTCCATGATGTCCACTTGGGAAAACAACAAGGATTTTAAAGGGGTTTTAATAGCTTTAAGTCATAAAAAAACAGATGATAATTGGGAGTTGTTTTTTGATGATGTTTCAATAGATTAATATTAAAACATCCAAAACCACCAATCTCAACGTATATATAGTAAATATCCCGCTTTAAGCGTCTATATATATTCAAAAAGGGCTTCAATCATTGGTTGAAGCCCTTTTTCCTTTTCGCTTCATTCCTAAATTTATAATTCTTATTTTTGTGGGAAACCGAAAAAACAATACACCTTGTCCAACTATAAAACGGGTTTAGAATTCGCCAAAGAACTAGACCAAAACGACCCATTATCAAGTTATCGCGAGCAATTTCACATTCCAAAAGATAAACAGGGAAATGAATTAATTTATCTTTGTGGTAATTCGCTAGGTCTTCAACCAAAATCAACCAAAAACTATATCAATCAAGAGTTAGAAGATTGGGCTAATTTAGGTGTTGAGGGGCATACTGATGCTAAAAACCCCTGGTTACCCTATCATGAATTCTTAACCGAAAGCATGGCCAATGTGGTTGGAGCCAAACCTATAGAAGTGGTTGTTATGAATACCTTGACAGCCAATTTACATTTCATGATGGTGTCTTTTTACAAGCCAACAGCTAAACGTTATAAAATTGTTATTGAAGCGGATGCCTTTCCATCTGATAAATATGCGGTAGAATCCCAATTGCGTCATCATGGTTATGATGATAAAGAAGGTTTATTACTTTGGAAAGCACGTGAAGGGGAAGAATTACTTCGTTATGAAGATTTAGAAGCTATTCTTGATGAGCACGGGGATGAAGTGGCTCTCGTTATGATTGGCGGTGTCAACTATTATACAGGACAATTTTTCGATTTAAAACGCATTACAAAACTAGGACACCAACACGGTTGTATGGTAGGTTTTGACTGTGCGCATGGTGCTGGAAATGTAGAACTTAATTTACATGATTCTGGAGCCGATTTTGCCGTTTGGTGTACTTATAAATATTTAAATTCCGGACCAGGAAGTTTAGGTGGTTGCTTTGTTCATGAGCGTCATGCACATGATAAAACATTAAATCGCTTTACAGGTTGGTGGAGTCATAACAAAGAAACACGTTTTAAAATGCGCGATGAATTTGATGTTATTCCAGGTGCCGAAGGTTGGCAATTAAGTAATCCACCAATTCTATCTATGGCAGCTATTAAAGCCTCTTTGGATATTTTTGAAGAAGTTGGTATAAAAAAGCTCAATGAAAAATCGAGAAACTTAACAGCTTACTTCGAATTCCTATTGAAGCAATTGGGTGAAGATGTTATTCGGATTATAACCCCTGAAAATCCAGATGAACGCGGTTGTCAATTATCCATTCAAGTAAAAACCGCAGACAGAAAATTATATGACAAACTTACTCAAGCTGGCGTTATTAGTGATTGGCGCGAACCAGACGTTATTCGTTGTGCGCCTATCCCCTTATACAACTCTTATCAGGATGTTTATGAGATGGTGGAGAAATTAAAAAATATATTAAACTAAGATGTCACGCAGAACGTCATGAAGAATCTTGTTAAAGGCTCCTCAAAACACCTTAAATTATAAAAACATCACATTTGTGATACATTAATATGAAAAACAAACAACAAAACATACTCATTATCGGTGCTGGACTTTGTGGTAGCCTTTTAGCTTTGCGTATGGGGCAACGCGGTTATAAAGTGACGGTTATGGAAATGCGTCCCGACTTACGAAAAGTCGATATCAGCGCTGGTCGCTCTATAAATTTGGCATTGTCAGATCGTGGCATTAAAGCCATGAATTTAGTAGGTATTCAAGACAAAGTAGAACCACTCTGTATTCCCATGAATGGGCGTATGTTACATGACATGGAAGGTAACACAACCTTGGCGCCATATAGTGGTCGCGATCATGAGTTCATTAACTCCATTTCTCGTGGACAACTAAATGCGCTTTTATTGGATGAAGCTGAAAAACATGATAACGTGGATATCTATTTTAATAGAAAATGTGAATCTGTTGATTTTGAAAATACCACAGCTCGTTTTACTGAATTCAATACCCAAAAGGAATTTATTGAGGATGCCGATATTATTATTGCAACCGATGGTGCTGGTTCTGCCATGCGCCAAAGTTACTATTTAGGACATAAATTTTTGTTTAGCTTTTCACAGGACTATTTAACCCATGGCTATAAAGAATTAAGTATTCTTCCATGCGAAAATGGCAGCTATAAAACCTATAAAAATGCCTTACATATTTGGGGCCGTGAAGCATTTATGCTTATTGCATTACCCAATTTGGATGGCAGTTTTACAGTAACTTTATTTTTAAGTTATGAAGAAGGTGAATACAATTTCAATAATTTAACCACCAAAGAGCGTGTTTTAGAATTCTTCTCAAAATACTTTAAAGATGCTTTAGAATTGATGCCCAATTTGGTTGATGATTTCTTTGAGAATCCAACCTCACCTTTAGGAACAGTAAAATGTTCGCCTTGGCATTACAAAGGAAACACCTTGCTCATGGGTGATGCCGCTCATGCTATTGTACCGTTTTACGGGCAAGGTATGAATGCATCTTTTGAAGATGTGGTAGAATTTGATAAAGTTTTAGATGAAGGTCATGCCAATTGGGAAACCATTTTTAAAGTTTACGAAAAATCTAGAAAACAAGATACGGATGCGATTGCCGATTTAGCTATCGATAATTTTCACGAAATGAAAGGCCATGTCAATCATGCCAATTTTAGAGAAAAGCGTACATTAGAAATGGCTTTTGAAAAAACATTTCCCAATCATTATTCATCCAAATATTCATTGGTGACATTTAATGAAAATGTTAGTTATCACGAGGCCATGACACGAGGCCGCGCGCAAGATAAAGCAATTTTGAACATGTTGGCTGATGGTGCAATTACAGAAATTGAAAACATATCAAACGAAAAACTAAAAATTCTTTTAGATAAGGTAAAAGTCGAAACCGAAGCCATTCTTGAAGATGATAGAATTGCTGGATTGAGATAAAAAACCGAACTAAACCTTTCCGAAAGAAGAGCAGTGTAAGGTTAAAGTTAGTATTAATAAAGTACTCTTGTTTTCGCCCGATTAAGAGTTCCTTCCCCAAGGAAGGTTAGCATGGGCATTTTATTATGACAAAAGTAACACCAAGAGGCGCCTATCCACATGTAAAACGTGTAGGCGATTTTATATTTGTTTCAGGCACCAGTTCCCGAAGAGCTGACAATACCATTGCAGGCGTTGATATTATTGACGAGATGGGAACAAAACACCTAAATGCGGAAGTACAAACACGTGAGGTTTTAAAAAATATTGATAAAAACCTACAAACCATTGGCGCATCTATAAAAGACGTGGTGGATGTTTCTACGTTTTTAGTAAACATGAACGACTTTGCAGGCTACAATAAAGCCTATGCTGAATTTTTCGATAAAGAAACGGGACCAACAAGAACTACCGTTGCCGTACACCAATTACCACATCCAGATTTAGTAGTGGAGATTAAGGTAACGGCTTACAGAAAAGAAGAATAAAGAATTAAGACAAAAGAATAAAGACCGAGTAGATCACTATTCTTTTATCTTTTGTCTATCATCTTGAAATCAAATGAACATTCAAAACTACATAAACGGAAAATTCATACCTCCCATTTCTAATGAGTGGATTGACAATTACAATCCTTC
>NZ_JBLXHU010000035.1:0-21336 GCF_048259285.1 Bizionia sp.
CTTTTTAGAAATTGCTTCAGAGCGAATTCCTAAAGAGCAATAAACAACTATCGTGTCTTTTTTATTCGGAATTTCGTTTAAAACAGTTTCAATTTTAAAATCTTTATATCCAACAAATATGGCGTTATTTAAATGACTTACTTGGTATTCATTGGGTTCACGTGCATCTAAAATTTTGTAATTGGTTTTTGGCATGGCCAACTCTTGAACTGAAATATAAGGAATGTTTTTCGTGTTATACCGCTTTAACAACTGGGACAAAGAATCTTGAGCCAAACTGGTTTGAACGGTTAAAAAAAACAATAATAAATAAGTGACTTTTTTTATCATAATGGGCTATTATCAATTCTAATCCACGACGCTACCTTGGCAGCTACTGCCTGCACCTGCTGTGCATCCGTAACAGTGTTGAGATATCATAATGTTTCTACCTTCTAGTAAATCCTCATTATATTCTGAAATATGTTTAACCGAACTATTAACCGGTAGATTTAACATTTGGTTAAAATCACAATCATATAAATAGCCATCCCAACTAATGGAAAGTGTATTGGTACACATTACATTTTTAACAGCCGAGGGATTATAAGCTTCCACTAAACTATACATATAATCCTCGTAATTTTCGGAGGCAATTAAATAATCTAAAAATCGCGCAATAGGTAAATTGGTAATGGCAAATAAATTATGAAACTGAATATCAAAATCTTCTAAAAGCGCCTTTTTAAAATCTTTTTCCATGGCTGCTTGGTTGCCTGGTAAAAAAGCTCCAGACGGATTATAGACTAAATCTAAACGTAAATTGCTGTCTGGCATGCCGTAACCAACCGCATTTAATTCTTGTAACGCTTTTATAGATTTTGCAAAAACACCATCCCCACGTTGTTTGTCCGTTTTACCTTTTGTCCAATGTGGCATAGAGCTTACTACATGTACATTATGCTTTTTAAAAAACTCTGGTAAATCATAATACTTTTTGTTGGCTCGGATAATGGTTAAATTGGATCGCACTATAAAATCGGTTACCCCAGCTTTAGCGGCTTCCTCAACAAACCAACGGAAATTTGGGTTCATTTCAGGGGCGCCTCCTGTTAAATCCAAGGTGTGTGCTCCCGTGTTTTTTATAACTTCTAGACATTGCAGCATGGTTTCCTTGGTCATGATTTCCTTTCTGTCTGGACCAGCATCCACGTGGCAATGCGTACAAACTTGGTTGCACATATAGCCCACATTAATTTGAAGGATTTCTAGTTTTTTAGCTTGTAAAGGAAACTGGTTGCTTTCAGCTATTTTATTTTTGAAAGTTGGTAATTCACCAGTTTTAAAAATACCATTGGCGAGTATTTCCAATTGGCGTTTGCTGTCTGCCAGGGCGTTTTCTTGTTGCTTTAAGGATTTAATCATGTTAAGGTTTAAAGTATTCTTATTAATTTAAAAAAGATCCCGATGTGTATCGGGATGAGCGCTTCACACAATTTTGAAATTCAAAATTGGTTCTCTGCTCACATATCTAATTTATTTACTTTGTTCATCATTTGCACGCCATGCACTAAAGATGCACCACCTCTTATGGCAGCAGCTACATGCAAAGCTTCCATCATTTCTTCTTTAGTTATCCCGCGTTGCAAGCCGTCTCCAGTATATGCGTCAATACAATACGGACATTGAACGGTATGTGCTACAGCCAGCGCAATGAGTGATTTTTCACGTTCAGAAAGTGCGCCTTCCTCAAAAACTTTTCCATAGTAATCAAAAAATTTAGCACCTAATTCTTCGTTCCATTCGGAAATTTTACCGAATTTTTTAAGGTCTGCTGGGTCGTAATATGTTTTCTGCATAATGTGTTGTGTATATAAATAGTTACGTAAAATTGAAATGTACGGTTTTATGTCGAAGAAATATATTAAAGATTACATAAAACAACGGCTTATTCTAGATTATTAAACACATTAAAAAAGGCTATATTGCGACTTGAAAAATTTCATTTTATGTTAGAAGAGTTAACTAATAATTATGGTCATTTTTTTGAAAAAGACTTGCTTGATGAAATAAATCAGGTTGGTTTTTTAAAGGAAGTTAAACAAGATGACGTACTTATTGAAATAGGATCGTATGTTAAATCCATGCCTTTACTAATCACAGGAGCTATAAAAATTTTAAGGCAAGATAATGATGGTGATGAGTTATTACTTTATTTTTTAGAAAAGGGAGATACTTGTGCTATGACTTTAACCTGTTGTTTAGGACGTACCAAAAGTGAAATTCGTGCCATTGCAGAAACAGATGCGAGATTGATTATGATTCCAATCGAGAAAATGGAAGAATGGTCCTCTAAATATAAAAGTTGGAGAAATTTTGTTTTTGAAAGTTATCATAGCCGATTAAATGAAATGTTAGATACTATTGATAGTATAGCTTTTTTGAAAATGGATGCACGATTGCTAAAATATCTCAACGAAAAAGCGCGTGTTTCAGAAGATTATACTATATATAGCACGCATCAGGACATAGCTTATGAATTGAATACCTCCCGTGTGGTTGTTTCCCGATTACTTAAAAAACTAGAAAATATGGGGAAGGTTCAGCTAAACCGAAATTATATAATCCTAAACAAAGAATAGCAAGCTATGTAGCCTGGGTTACAAACTCGGTTTAAATAAAAGGATATATTTGCGTTAGTAAATTGAAACCCATTCCATGGAAGTATTAGAAATTTTTGGCTATATAAGTGCTTTGCTAATTGGTGTTGTATTAGGACTAATTGGTGGTGGTGGATCCATTTTGGCAGTTCCAGCTTTGGCCTATTTATTTTTAGTTAATGAAAAAGTGGCTACAGCATATTCTTTATTTGTAGTAGGTGTTAGCGCTTTAGTTGGTGGTTTAAAACAGCATAAAAAAGGTTTAGTTGATTGGCGAACAGCTTTTGTTTTTGGTATTCCAGCAATTATTGGGATTTCAATAGTTAGGCATTTTGTTATTCCGGCACTTCCAGAAGTTATGTTTACAATAGGCAATTTCGAGTTTACGAGACGAATGGTTATGTTCGGAATGTTTTCTATTTTAATGATTCCTGCCGCTTTGTCCATGTTAAGAGATGTGAAATTAAAACCTAAAAACACGCAAGTGTCTTACAACTATCCTTTAATTATTATTGAAGGGCTTCTTATAGGTGCTATTACGGGTATGATTGGAGCAGGCGGCGGTTTTTTGATTATTCCGGCGCTAGTACTTTTGGCTAATGTGGACATAAAAGTGGCCGTAGCAACTTCTTTAATTATTATAGCCATGAATGCCTTGTCTGGATTTTTTCTAGGTGATGCTTTAACCATGACAATTGATTGGAAATTTCTATTATCATTTACAGCTATTTCATTGATTGGTATTTTTATAGGAAGTTATTTAGGTAACTTTATTGATGGTAAAAAACTTAAAAAAGGCTTTGGTTATTTTGTCTTTGCCATGGCTATTTTTATCTTCTACATGGAATTTTTTGTAAAGGCGTAATGTAACTTTAGTTACTGCCTATTTCAACAGTTATTCGTAAATTTGCAACATATTAAAAAGTTAGAAATATGAAAATTGAACAGATATATACAGGATGCTTAGCGCAAGGTGCTTACTATATAGAAAGCCAAGGTGAAGTGGCTATTATTGATCCACTTCGCGAAGTGAAACCGTATTTAGAGCGTGCTAAAAAGGATAACGCTAAAATCAAATATATTTTTGAAACTCATTTTCATGCTGATTTTGTAAGTGGTCACGTAACACTAGCTAAAGAAAGTGGTGCTAAAATTGTTTTTGGCCCAACCGCATCAACAGGATTTGATTCTGTTATTGCCACCGATGGCCAAGTGTTTCCATTAGGCGATATTACCATTACAGCTTTGCATACACCAGGGCATACCATGGAAAGTACCACCTATTTGCTAAAAGATAAGAACGGAAAAGATTATGCTATTTTTAGTGGAGACACCCTGTTTTTAGGTGATGTAGGTCGACCAGATTTAGCACAAAAAGCGGCAAGCATGACGCAGGAAGAGTTAGCAGGTATTTTATTTGAAAGCTTACGCACCAAAATAATGACTTTAGCTGACGATGTTATTGTTTATCCAGCTCATGGTGCAGGATCGGCATGTGGAAAAAATTTAAGCAAAGAAACCGTAGGTAGTATTGGCGACCAAAAGAAGACGAATTATGCCTTGCGTGCGGATATGACTAAAGAAGAGTTTATACAAGAAGTAACAGATGGTTTACAGCCACCACCACAATATTTCCCTTTAAATGTTCAGATGAATAAAGACGGATATGAAGATATTGATGTGGTTTTAAAACGGGGTACGCAAGCTTTATCGCCAGATGCGTTTGAAGCGGCAGCCAATGAAACTGAAGCTGTTATTTTGGATGTGCGTCATCAAGATGATTATGTAAAAGGTCATATTCCACGTTCTATTTTTATTGGAATTGATGGTGGGTTTGCCCCTTGGGTAGGAGCCTTAATTGCTGATGTAAAACAACCAATTCTATTAGTTGCGCCACAAGGCAGAGAAGAAGAAACTATTACACGTTTATCTCGTGTTGGTTTTGATTATACAGTGGGCTATTTAAAAGGAGGCTTTGAAGCTTGGAAAAATTCAGGAAAAGAAACAGATACTATTAAATCCATTCCTGCAACCGAATTTAAAGACATTTTAGAGAAAGATACTATTCCTGTTTTTGATGTTAGAAAAGAAGGCGAGTTTACATCGGCTCACATTAACGAAGCGCATTTAACACCATTAGATTTTTTGAATGATCATTTAAGCGAATTTCCAAAAAACGATACATTTTACGTGCATTGCGCTGGTGGTTACCGCAGTGTTATTGCCGCTTCTATTTTAAAGAGTCGAGGTATTCATAATTTAGTAGAAATTGCAGGTGGTTTTGCTGCAATTAAAGAAGCAGGGATTCCAGTAACAGATTTTGTTTGTCCAACTACGTTAAAGTAATTTATTAAAAATTCCGTATATTTAAAAGAGTGGTCCTAGCCACTCTTTTTTAGTAACAAATGTTACGTATAGGGTTAAATATTCCTTGTAATTTTATAAACGAATTAAGAATACATATGAAACAAATTATAATCTTTATGTCATTTATATCTATGCTGTTCGGTACAGCTCAAAACGCCGCACTCAAAGTGTTACCTGTTGATGAATACAAAACACAAATAGAAAAGGGAAAAGTTCAGTTAGTTGATGTTCGAACCCCAAACGAATATAATTCTGGTCACATTAAAAATGCGAAGAATATAGATTTTTTTGCAACTAGTTTTGAAAGTCAATTTGAAAAATTAAATAAAGAAAAACCACTTTATATATATTGCAGAAGTGGTGCGCGAAGTAGAAAAGCGGCGAGCAAATTATCTGCCATGGGATTCACGGAAATTTATGATTTAAAAGGTGGTTATTTAAACTGGAAATAAAATGAAAACAACACTCGAAATTCAAAATTTAAAATGTGGTGGATGTGCCCATACGGTATCAACTAAATTAGCAGATGTTGCAGGTGTTGAACACGTGTCAGTATCAGTAGAATCTAACGAAGTGAGCTTTGATTATGCATCTGAAGCAGATTTGGTGGCTGCCAAACAAAAACTGAAATCTTTAGGCTATCCAGAGATTGATGCGGCTAATTCAGTAGTAACTAAAGCCAAGTCATTTATAAGTTGTGCAACCGGAAAAATGGCAAATCATGAATCGTAAATATTATATGTTGATTTTTGCGTGCGCTGTAATTGTGAGTTGTAAAAATTCAGAAACATCAGAACTAAAGGAAGCAGAAATTGAATTTGAGGAAACTAATAAAGTTTCTAAAGAAGAAATAACTATAGAGCCTGAAAAATCTTACGCAGATATTGGGATGGAATATGCCATAAGCACGAAAGCCATTTTGGGAAAAAACTTAATAGGCACGATTCAACAAAAAGGTACGTTAGCAGCTGTAGAATTCTGTAATATGGCCGCTTACCCACTAACGGATAGTATGGCTGTAAAACACAATGCCAAAATTAAGCGTGTTTCTGATAAACCAAGAAACCCTAGAAATCAAGCTAATGAGCTAGAGCTTCAGCATATTGCAAAATTTAAAGAAGATTTTTTGTTAGGTGTAAATCCTGATCCTATTGTTGAAGAAACATCAAACGGCGTCAGATTTTACTATCCAATTGAAACCAATACCATGTGCTTACAATGTCATGGAAAATCGGTAGCGCCAGAAGTATACAAAAGTATAAAAGCTTTATACCCAAAAGATGAAGCCATAGGGTATATTGAAAATGAAGTACGTGGAATTTGGAGTATTTCGTTCGATAAATAAAATGTAGATATGAGTAAATTTTCAGAAATAATAAATAAAGACAAACCTGTTTTAGTCGATTTTTTTGCCGAATGGTGTGGACCATGTAAAACTATGAGTCCAATTTTAAAAGACGTAAAAGATAGCCTTGGTGAAGATGTCACCATTTTAAAAATAGACGTGGATAAAAACCAGCAATTAGCAGCCCAATTTAAAGTTCGTGGTGTACCAACGCTTATTCTCTATAAAAACGGAAAACAATTATGGCGACAATCTGGATTAGCTTCTAAACGCGATTTAGTATCTTTAATTCAATCACATTTGTAATTCATGGATTTATCTGAATCGTTTTGGGATTCCCGCTATCAGAACCAAGATACAGGTTGGGATTTAGGCGAGGTGTCCTTGCCAATTAAAACATATTTCGATCAGTTAAAAGATACATCGCTTAAAATTCTCATTCCAGGAGCAGGAAATTCCTATGAAGCTGAATACTTGTTTCTAAATGGGTTTAAAAATGTATGTATAGCCGATTTATCAAAAACAGCATTAGATAATTTTAAAAACCGTGTTCCTAGTTTTCCAAGTGAAAACTTACGGCACACCAATGTTTTTGATATGAATGAAACCTTCGATATAATTATTGAACAAACCTTTTTTTGTGCATTAAATCCAAACCTTCGCGAAGCGTACGCTAAAAAAATGCACAGTTTGTTAAACCCGAATGGAAAGTTAGTTGGTTTATTATTTGATAAACCGTTGTTTACGGAAAGACCACCATTTGGGGGTTCTAAAGCGGAATATATTACGTACTTTAAACCGTATTTTGAATTCGATATATTTGAGACTAGTTATAACTCTGTGGCAAGTCGTGAGGATAGCGAATTGTTTATTAAGTTTCTAAAAAAGTAATTAAACTTGTTTTTCCTTTTTAGAGAAACCATATTTCATCTGTCCTATAAACGTGTTTGGCATGGTGTCATCACCTTCATAGCCTAATTCAACGTTACCACTATCTTCAGGAATATAATTTGTTTTAAACATATAATCCCAAACACTTAAGCTAATTCCGTAATTCATACCAAATTGTTTGCCTTCGGGTAAATTATAAGCATGGTGGTATAAATGCATTACTGGATTATTCAAAATATACTTTAACGGACCATAGGTAATTTTAATATTTGAATGATTAAAATGACCAATAGAAATAGCAATAAAATGCACTATGTAAGCTTGTTCAGGTTCAAAGCCACCCAAAATCATTACACCAAAAACTTTTAATGGCTTGTATAAAATATTCTCCATCCAATGGTAGCGCAAATGTGCAGCAAAGCCCATTTCTTTTACGCTATGGTGCACTTGATGAAAACGCCAAAGCACTTCAAAACGATGTAGTAAAACATGTGTAAACCATTGAACAAAATCTAAAACGATAAAGAATACGAGTAACTGTAACCACATTGGCCAAAGACTTATGTCTATTAATGCTAAACTAGTCATGGAAATACCTAAATCTGCAAAAGCGACTTCTAAAAAACGATAAACACCACTAATAATAATAGCGAAAATAAAGAAGTTGAAAAACATATAAAACGCGTCTAACCAGAAATCTTTTCTAAAAATAGCCTGGTTTTTTCGCCATGGAAATAAAATTTCTAATCCCCAAACTAATAGCGAAATAACAATTAATCCCCAAAAATAATTAGTGTACCAAGGCACTTCGAAAATAATAGAATTCCAAGTCCAATTTAAAGTTCCTAGAATGGCATCCTTAAAAGCGTTAATATAATTCCACATAGCCGTTTATTGTTTAGCAAAGTTACTGAAGAAAATACAAATAGGTGCAAAGTTAGTTTTGTGAACTAACAAAGTCTGTAACGAATGTTACAAAGGATTTAATTTCCTGAATATTTATCTGTTTATTTGCAAAAAATAAACACAAAACATGGCATTTTTCCTTGAACCTTGGCCTTGGTATTTCTCTGGCTTTATGATTGCATTAGTAATGTTTCTCCTCATTATGGTAGATAAACGCTTCGGAATGTCCTCTAACCTGCGTACAATTTGTAGTATGGTAGGTGCTGGAAAGCGTACAGATTTTTTCGATTTCGATTGGAAATCCCAACGTTGGAATTTAGTTGTGGTTATTGGAGCTGTCATTGGCGGCTTTATTGCTTCGGAATATTTATCACCTAACGATGCCGTGGCTATCAGTAATCAAACCGTCGCAGACTTAAATGCTTTAGGGTTTGATAGTGCTGGAACCAGTTATATGCCAACGGAATTGTTTGGAAATGATGTTTTTACGGATGTCAAAGGATTGTTAGTTTTAATTATTGGTGGTTTTTTAGTCGGATTTGGAGCGCGTTATGCTGGCGGTTGTACTTCTGGTCACGCTATTTCTGGTTTGAGTAACTTACAATTACCTTCATTAATTACGGTTATAGGTTTCTTTTTAGGAGGCTTGATAATGGTTCATGTATTATTCCCTTTAATTTTTTAAATAATGAGAACAGGTATATATTTAGTAATAGGTGTGATTTTTGGAATCACCATGTTTAAATCGGAAGCGGCGTCATGGTTTCGTATTTTTGAAATGTTTCAATTCCAGTCTTTTCACATGTATGGCATTATAGGTGTGGCATTAAGTCTAGGTTTGTTGATGACGTTTGTTATAAAACGCTTCAAAATTAAATCGTTTTACGGTAAAACGCTTCAGTTTGAAGCAAAAGAAAGTGGCTTTAAGCGTTACCTAATTGGTGGAACACTTTTTGGATTAGGTTGGGCATTGGCGGGAGCTTGTCCTGGACCTATGTATGTTTTGGTAGGTGCAGGTTATTGGCCAATCTTGGTGGTTATTGCTTCGGCTATTTTAGGTACGTACGTATATGGCGTGCTTAAAGATAAGTTGCCGCATTAATTTGTAATGCTATTTGGTTAAGCAGAAGTGAGTTTTATAATTCATCTTTTGACCATTTGGCTCTTTTGTTTAATTCATTGTCATTTGGTGCGTAGGTTAGTCCTTTGCTGTAAATAGCATAAGCTGATTTGTGTTGCTCTTTATAATAATAATAGTTTCCCGCTTTAGTGTATACATCTGATATGAGTTTTTTACTAACTTCATTAATGATGTCATTATTGTCTAATAAATTTTCTAGCTTTTTAAGGTATTGATGAGCACCTTCAATGTCCTTATTAACAAAGCTATCTAATGAAATGTTTCCATATAAATGCGCTAATGCTAAATAATAACGATTGTTAGATTTTAAAAAAGGGTATTTGATAATGTTCTTTTTAAACTCGCTAAGGGTTTCTTTATTAAATGTAGATAAAGCAATTTTTCTAAAACAGACATACTCAATAATTCTTTGGGCTATTTTACTATTTGGATTCAAATTTATAATCTGGTCACTATATTTTAAAGCATCTTCCAGGTTTTCATCTGTACCTGCTTGCTTTGCTAAATATTCATATAAAAACTCTAATGCTGTATTTCTAACCTCTTCCACCTTGATGGTGTTGAATTTTTCTATAGAAGCCTCAATAAATTTATTTGTGTTATCATCATGATTAATTATTTTAAATAAGGACGATTCCAAATTTTTTAAGGAGTAGTCCTCTGGATAATTGGCAATTTCTATTAGTTCTAATAAATAATCGATATCCTCAAATGAATTAAATTCTAAATCATTTATTTTGTCAAACATGATTGTTTTTATAATAGGCTTAATAAGGGGTGAGGAGAAAAATATTTTAGACTTTCTTAAGTTATTTATGGCCTTGTTATAATCTTCGGTATCTAAATACGTTAAACCTCTATTGTAATATTGCATACCAATTAATGCGTTTTTATTAATATACTCACGGCCATAATACAGATCTTCATAAAATTTCATGTAGCCTTTTTCAAGAACCTCGTCTTTTGTTACGAGCTTGTAGCTAATGAGTTCATCAATTATTTTTATTACTTCAGACTCTTTAGGGACAATAAAGCCATATTCTCCAGGAACAGTAGTTTCAAGATAAATTTTATAAGTTTCTGGATAGGCAATTAAAAAAACATGCGTAGGTGTTTCCTTAACGTGATAAGGAATATTTAGTTCGTCAAAAACATAGGCGTATAGTGCAGATGCAGTTACGCAATTATAGGTTCCATCTTCAAATAAATCGTTGAAATATGAATTTAATGAATATTTATTAAAAAAAGTACTGTGAATTTCATCGTAGATAAATTTGATTCTTTTTTGCTCTTTTTTTGCTTTACTTTCCTTCTCGGGAAAAGTTTTAAGAAGGCTATTGACTCTATCTTGATATTTTAAAACCAAATTGTTGTTCGCTAAAGAATCAATGGCAAACATACTTTTAAAAAAATCGTAATTAATAGAATCCTTTTTATAAGATTCAAAAATTTCCTCCTCAAAACTAGAGTTAAAGGATTGGCTATAGGAAATTGTTGTGCTAATAACAGTGCAAAACATTAGTGTTTTAAAGAAATTTGATATCATGATTTTGGGCATAATCTAAATGAAACCAAGATAAAAATTAATTAATGATAAGGAGCATTCCAAAAGAAATAATATTTAAAAGGTTTTTTGGATAGGAAGTTTTGTAAAAACGCGTTTACTGATTATGCGTTAATAGATTAATGGAATTTTTGGGTAAGGCTAGTTTTTAATGTGTCGTATGGTATGCTAAAAACCAAAAAACCCAACCTTTTCAGATTGGGTTTTGGTGGTGGTGCCTCCAGGAATCGAACCAGGGACACAAGGATTTTCAGTCCTTTGCTCTACCAACTGAGCTAAGGCACCAGCGCTAAATGCGGTTGCAAATATAACTTGTTTTTATTATTCACCAAAAGAAAATTTATAAAAAATCGTTTTGTATTTTTACATCCTTAAATTATCCTATGAATTTAATAATAGATGTTGGCAATACATCCGTGAAAATAGCTGTATTTCAAGCGGATGAGCTTATTGAAAAAATAACGTGCTCATTAGAGGAGTTTGAAAATAATTTTGAAAACCTTCTAAAAAAATATCCTGAAATCAATAAGTCCATCGTGTCATCGGTTGGATTGTTGTCTAATTTGCAATTAGAAACTATTAAAAAACGACTGCATGTTTTAGTTTTAAACGCAGAAACACCGTTGCCATTTATAAATGATTATAAAACACCACAAACATTAGGGGTGGACAGGATGGCATTGGTTAGTGCTGCAGTTAAAAAATACCCATATCAAAATACATTAATAATGGATGCAGGTACCTGTATTACTTATGATTTTATTACGAATCAAAATCAGTACCTAGGAGGTGCCATTTCGCCAGGGATTAGATTGCGCTATACATCTTTAAATAATTTAACAGCCAATTTACCGTTATTAACTAAAGAGAAGCCGAAAATGATAATTGGTAATACCACAAATTCAGCCATTCATTCTGGTGTTGTTCATGGCGTTTTATTTGAAATTGATGGTGTGATTCAAACTTATAAAGAAAAATTTTCAGATTTAACAGTTATTTTAACAGGAGGAGACACTAATTTTTTGTCTAAACAATTAAAAAGTAGCATATTTGCCCATTCTAATTTCTTATTAGAAGGTTTAAACCACATTTTACAATATAATTCAAACGAATGATTAAAAAACTGGTATTAGTTTTTATTGCTGTATTTGCAATTAAAAGTTATGCGCAAGATGGTACAGCTTCACCTTATTCCTTTTATGGAATTGGGAGCTTGAAATTTAAAGGTACCGTTGAAAACAGGAGTATGGGGGGCATAAGCATCTATACAGATAGTATTCACCTTAACCTAAAAAACCCAGCAGCTTACGGAAGTAAAAATTTAGCTGTTTACGGTAACGAAAATAGACCTGTAATATTTTCGGTAGCAGGATCACATTCCCGATTAAAGCTTAAAAGTGATTCTGGTGAAGATAACTTAAAATCATCAACTTTCGATTACCTATCTATGAGTATTCCACTTGGTAGACTTGGTGTTGGTTTTGGTTTAATTCCATATACATCGGTTGGTTATAAATTAGAAACTAGAAATAACGATTTAAGTTTAAATGAACGTTTTCGAGGTGAAGGTGGTGTAAACAGAACATATCTATCCGCTGGTTACTACATTAATAAAAACTTTAGTGTTGGTGTAGATGTTAATTATAACTTCGGAAATATTAAAAATAGCACGATTGTTTTTGATTATGATCCAGATGATGGTACCATTCTACAATATCAATCGCAAGAAACAAACCGATCAGATTTAAGTGGTATTAGTCTTAACTTTGGACTGACCTATAAAGCTATGGTTACTGATGATCTAGAACTACAATCCGGTTTCACTTTTACACCAGAAACCAGATTAAAATCACGTAACGAACGGTCTTTTGGTACTATTCTCTTCAATCCCGCCACCAATATTGAATTCCCTGTTGATACTATAGATGCTGATTTAGCCGCACAAGGTTTAGAGGAAACGGAGTTTGTTTTACCTTCAAAAATATCTTTTGGAGCCGGTATTGGACAACCAAGAATTTGGTTTGTTGGTGCTGAATATACGTTCCAAAACACTAAAAATTTTAAAAATGAACTGTATGGATATACAGGAGTTGACTATTCAAACAGCTCAACTTTAGCACTAGGTGGATTTATTATTCCAAAGTATAATTCTTTTTCAAGTTACTTAAGTCGAGTGGTTTACAGGGCTGGATTGCGCTTTGAATCGTCTGGGCTGAACATTAATAACACCTCCATTGATGAGTTTGGCATGTCTTTTGGATTAGGATTACCTGTAGGAAACGATTTCTTCTCAAATGCTAACATTGGCTTTGAATACGGAAAGCGTGGAACAACAAATAATAATTTAATACAAGAGAACTATTTTAATGTTAGTTTAAGTTTATCCTTAAACGATAGATGGTTCCAAAAAAGAAGATATGATTAACACTTTTACCATGAATATTATGAAAACGAAAATCACATTATTAGCAGTAGTGCTATTTTTAGGATTTCAAGTTGCCCATGCGCAACAGAACGAGGAATGTATGACGAAACTATCCATATTTTCTGAGTATGCAAAAGCAAAAAATTATGATGCTGCTTATGAGCCTTGGATGTATGTCCGTACTAATTGTCCAAAATTGCACAAAGCCATTTATAGTCAAGGCGCTGACATTTTAGAACATAAAATTGATAAAGCTTCAGGCGCAGAAAAGGTAAACTTTATCAAAGATTTATCTAAACTATACGAAGAACGCCAAGCTAACTTTGCAAGTGATTCGCCAGTTGGTGAGTTTCAAACAAAATCTTGTCAGTTACAATATGATAACCGAGACGTTTTAGGTTTGTCAGATTTAGAACTATATAATTGTTTTGATGCCGCTTTTAATGCGGATAAAGAAAATTTTACAAACCCTAAATCATTATACACGTATTTTTCTTTAATGGTAGATTTATATGATGCGCAGTCTAAAACTGCTGCGGAATTATTTGATAAATATGATGATGTTGCTGAAAAAATTCAAACAGAAGTTGGTAATTATTCAGAGAAATTAAATGTTATCATTGAAAAAGAAGAAGCGGGAACAGCTTTAACTAGAAAAGAATCTAGTTACCAAAGATCTTACGAAAGTTATTTAAAAGCTTATGATCAAGTATCAAGTGCGGTGGATAAGAAATTAGGAGATCGTGCAAACTGTGAAAACTTAATTCCACTATACGAAAAAGGCTTTGAAGATAATAAAGCTAACGCACTGTGGTTACAACGTGCAGCAGGAAAAATGTCTGAAAAAGAATGTACAGACGATCCAATGTTCTTTAAATTAGTAAACGCATATCATGAAATAAGCCCTTCGGCTAATTCAGCTTACTATTTAGGGATCTTAAAAGATAAAGAAGGAAAAGTAAATGAAGCTTTAGCGTTTTATGAGCAAGCTGTAGGTTTAGAAACCGATAATTTCAAAAAAGCGAGACTTAATGAAAGAATTGGTGACAAACTTAAAAATAAAGGGCGTTATGGAAGTGCTCGTGAGTACTATATGAAATCTTTAAGGTTAAACCCTTCAAATGGTCGTCCTCACTTACGTATTGCATCTATGTATAATGCAAGTGCTAACGATTGTGGAGATAGTAACTTTAACAAGCGTGCTGTGTTTTGGTTAGCTGCTGACGAAGCTGAAAAAGCTGGTCGCGTAGATCCAACATTAAAAAGTGCAGCTGCACAAACAGCAACTAGTTATAGAGCTAAAGCCCCACAAAAATCAGAGATTTTCCAAGAGAATATGTCAGGAAAACAAATTAATGTAGGTTGCTGGATTGGTAGAACGATTACCGTACCAAAAATTTAATGACTGTTTTAATAAAACATATACATAAAACCATAGTCTTAGCCATTGCTTTGACTATGGTTTTTTCTTGTAAAAATAATTTTGAGGACGTTAAAAAAATTGGTATTTCGGAAAATGCACCCATTGGTATTGCCGAAAATATGAATTTAAAATATACAGATTCCGGTCGTGTAACGGCCCTTTTACGCAGTCCTAAAATGTTAGACTTTTCTAATAGAGATTTTCCATTTTCAGAATTCCCAGATGCGGTTGAATTGGATTTGTTTGACGAAAACAATCAGAAAAGTACCATTACAGCAGATTATGCCATTGTTTATGATAAAACGGGGCTGATTGATATGCAAGGGAACGTGGTACTGGCATCTCCGGATAATGATACCTTGTTTGCAGAACAGTTGTATTATGATCAGAATAGAGAATGGTTATTTACAAATCAACCTGTTAAATTTAAATCCAAAGGAAATATTTTGAAAGGGAATATATTCGATTCCAATGTGGAATTTACCGAAGGGCAACTTATCGAATCAAAAGAAGGTGTTATTACGGTCAACGAATAGCACATTATTAAATATATAACGGAAACCTCATGAATTTTAAACGCATGAGGTTTTTTTATTTACCTTTGTTTTTAATAAACAATTCAAACCTATCAAGATGAAAATCTTTAAATTTTTTCAGTACGCCTATTTAATTTTTGCTATTCTATTTATTTATGTAGCTGCGCAAAAATATATGGAAAATGAGTACATAGATTATGCATCCATTCTATTAGCCGCTGCCGCTATTTTTATGTTTTTCTTTAGAAAAAAATTCAATAAACGCTTTGAAGAAAGAGACCGCAAATAGCCTATGAATCCAGATGTCATTATTATAATTGCATCCTTAATCCTTTCTGCCTTCTTTTCAGGTATGGAAATTGCCTATGTGTCTTCTAATAAAATTCACATTGAAATTGAAAAAAAGCAAAGTGGATTACTGGCTAAAATATTATCTAAATTAACGGTAAAACCTTCCAAGTTTATTGCTACCATGCTTATTGGTAATAATATTGCTTTGGTAGTTTACGGGTTTTTTATGGGTGATTTGTTGGTGGCATGGTTTCAAGATATGCTAGCACTGTCTAATTCCAATTCCGCTATTTTAAATTACTTATTGGTAGATTTTAGTCTGCTAACCCAAACGGTTATTTCAACCCTTATTATATTAATTACAGCAGAATTTTTGCCGAAAGTATTTTTTCAAATTTATGCCAATTCCTTGCTTAAATTATTGGCAATACCAGCTTATATATTTTATGTGCTATTTTCATGGATAAGCGATTTTATTATTTGGATAACCGATTTTGTTCTTAAAAAATTCTTTAAAACTGAAGGTGATCAAGTGCAACTGGCATTTACCAAAATAGAACTCGGTCATTATATTAGTGAGCAAATGGAATCGGCAGAACCGCATGATGATGTGGATACCGAGATTCAAATATTTCAAAATGCTTTGGAGTTTTCGGAAGTAAAAGCACGCGAAGTCATGGTGCCTAGAACAGAGATTATTGCGGTTGATGTTACTGAATCACTGAAAACTATTAACGGGAAATTTACCGATACAGGAATTACAAAAATACTAGTTTATAAAGGGAACATTGATGAAATAATAGGATATGCCCATTCTTTTGAACTATTTAAAAAACCAAAAACACTTAAATCCATAATAAGGCCTGTTGAATTTGTGCCAGAAACCATGTTGATTAAAGATGTTTTAAGTGTTTTAATTAAAAAACGTAAGAGTATTGCTGTTGTTTTGGATGAATATGGTGGTACCTCTGGAATTATGACCGTTGAAGACATTGTTGAAGAACTCTTTGGAGAAATTGAAGACGAACACGATACCGTTGTATTAACAGAAGAGAAAATTGATGACGAAAACTATATTTTTTCGGCAAGATTTGAGGTGGATTACCTGAATGAAACTTATAAAATTAATCTCCCAGATAGTGAGAACTACGAGACTTTAGGAGGTTTAATTGTAGATTTTACCGAAGGTATTCCAGAGAAAGATGAAGTGGTTATAATGGAAGACTTTCAGTTTACTATTTTAGAAGTTTCTAACACAAAAATCGATTTAGTCAAACTTAAAATTCTTGAAGAAGACTAATTTCCCGACAATTAAAATAATTAATGCGAAATTCTCCTTTTATTATTAAATAGAAAATGGTATTTTCGCGCACTATATCGTAAAAAATTTAAATGACAGATGGCAGTTTTAAATAAAATTAGACAACGCTCACTATTCCTGATATTAATAATTGCATTAGCATTATTTTCATTCGTATTATCAGATTTATTCAGAAACAGTGATGCGCTTTCAGCAAAATCTCAAAACATTGTTGCTACCATAAATGGTAAAGATATTACACGTGAGGATTTTTTAATGAAAGTAGAAAGTGCAACTCAACAAATGGGTGGTCAAGCTACACAAACGCAAATAATGAACCGTGTTTGGGAACAGGAAGTTCGTAATGCTGTACTGGAAAACCAATTTGAAAAATTAGGAATAACTGTTGAAAGAGATCAAATGCGTGATATTTTACGTACTAATTTGGCCTCAAATCCAGATTTTCAAAATGAAGCTGGACTTTTTGATGATAATAAACTAACAGAATACATTGCTAATTTAAAAGCAACGTCTGCCGCAGCATATCAACAATGGATTGACTATGAAAATTCTATTTCTGTAAATGCATTGCAACAAAACTACTTTAACATGGTTAAAGCTGGTATGATTGGAACGCTTGCTGAAGGTAAATTACAACACAAATTAGAAGGAGATAATGCCGATATTAAATTTGTTCAAGTTCCTTTTTCTTCAATAGCAGATAGTACAATTACAGTTTCTAAAGCAGAAATTGAAACGTACATGAAAAATCACAGAAAACAATACGAAGTAGAAGAATCTAGAGATTTACAGTATGTTCAATTTAAAGAAGAAGCATCTGTAGAAGATATTCAGGAATTAGAAAATGAAATTTCCAAGTACAAAACAGATCGTGCTGAATTTGTAAATGGGAGAACAGATACAATTCAAGCATTCTCAAAAGTTAAAAACAATGAGAACTACATCAACTTTATTGCAAATTCTGAAGTGAAGTTTGATAATCGTTTTATTTTAAAGTCAGCTTTACCTGAAGCCGTTGCAGAAGATATTTTCAATTTAAACGTTGGTGATGTTTACGGGCCTTATAAAGATAATGGTTTAGTTAAATTAACTAAAATGATAGCCGTAACCCAATTGCCGGATTCGGTTAAAGCCAGACATATTTTAATTCCTTTTGTAGGATCTCGTTCGCAAACTGAAACAACTACACAAACAGAAGTTGAAGCTAAAAAAACAGCTGATAGTTTAATGGCGGTTATAAAAGCAGATAAGGATAAGTTTGTATCATTGTTAGATTTTTCTGCTGATACAGTAAGTAATGAAAAAGAAGGAGTTTTAGATTGGTTTACTTACAATGCTATGGTTCCTGAATTTAGAGATTTCACGTTTGAAAACGAAGAAGGTACAGTAGGTGTTGTAAAATCGGATTTCGGTTTTCATGTAATTGAAATTTTAGGTCAGAAAAACAAACAACGTGCTGTTAAAATTGGAACAATTGCTAGAAAAATTGAGCCATCAGAACAAACAGTTAATAATGTATTTAGAAATGCCTCTAACTTTGAAATTAGTTTAGAAAAAGGTGATTTTACAGATTTGGCTAAAGAAAAGGATTATGTTGTGCGTCCAGTAAATACGATTAAAGTATTGGATGAAACTATCCCAGGTTTAGGAAATCAACGCGCTATTACACGTTGGGCTTTTGAGGAAGCTACGGAAGTAGGAGATTACAAGCGTTTCAATGTGCCAGGTGGTTATGCAATTGTTCAGTTAGTAGCTAAAAACAAAGCTGGTTTAATGAAATCTGAAGACGCTTCAGTTACAGCCTTACCAGCAATTCGCAAGCAAAAGAAAGCAGAGCAAATTAGAAGTAGAGTTTCTGCAACAACATTAGAAGATTTAGCAAAAGCTGAAAACACATCAGTACGTTCGGCATTAGCAATTAATATGAAAACACCAACTATTTCAGGAGCAGGAAATGAGCCAAAAGTTGTTGGTTATGCTTTTGGAATGAAAGAGGGTGAAACGTCTAAATTAATTGAAGGTGAAAAAGGGATGTACATGGTTCGCGTTGAAAAACTAACGCCAGCTGCAGAATTAGATAATTACCAAGGACTTGCAAATCAAGTGCAAGTATCTAAAGTTAATTCAGTAAATTCTAAATTATACCCTGCGCTTAAGGAGGCTTCTGAAATTGAAGATAATAGAGCTAAAACGGTACAATAATTTAGCTGTATTTTTATAAAACGAAAAGGCTTTACACATTGTAAAGCCTTTTTTGTTTTTATATAGAATCTCGTTGTGATATATGGGAAGCATCATATTCATGTTACTCATCAAACTGCACAGGTTTCAATTACTTATAGTCCTTTAAAAAAATAAATTTGAATGTAAAACGCTTTGTGAATACTGATTTAATTATAAAATCAAATCTTGATACTTAATAATTGTCTGATAGCCTTTCGCCTTAAAATAGGGTTCTGGATTTTCAGTAGAAGACACCAAAATAAAATCGCCACCCCAAGCACCAAGGCTTTTTAATGCGCCAGGAAAGTCTGAAAACAAACGCGCTTTAACGGTTGGTTGTTGAATTAGTTTAGAAATAATTTCTTCATGAGTATTCAATAGTAGATTGAATTCTGAAATGGTTTCACAAACAATCATCTGATTGGTAATCGTATTTATTTCTAAAATAGCATTTGAATTGCTTTTAGCTGCTTGCCTGTAATTAGCTATACCATCCCGACTGTTTTGCTTTTGGTTTAAATACACAAAATACAAATGTTCCTTAAATGTTGGATTAAACTGAACGGGGTTTACGTCCCTGTTTTTATTCTGTAATTGATAGGTTATGGCTGTGTCATGCTGTGCACAAGCTATATCATAACCACTGCCTCCAAAGGTTTTATCCAATAGTTGATATGGATTTACTTGGGCCCAATTGGCTATATTATTCAGTAAGGTAGAAGAAGAGCCAAGTCCCCAATTTCTTGAGAATGTTAAATGGCTTTCAACAATATAACCTGAATTTAAAAATTTTGGATTTAAAGTTCTTGTTTCTTGAAGAATCTGAATTAATCGCTCTGAAATAGGATTATTTCGGTTGTTACCATTGATGCGATTTTCAGAAATAGTAAAGCTGTCTTCAAACCAAATCCTTCCTTTTTCATCTTTACTTTTCCATAGAATACTATGTGCTTCAATAGGTTTTACAAATAACGATTGCCCGTATTTAGTAGGTAAAGCAAGTGAAAGCGCACCATCTAAAACCACGTATTCGCCAGTTAATAATAATTTACCATTGCTATAAAAACGTGTCATGCTTTGTGTTTTATCTTTTTTGGGCAATTTCAATTTCGCTTATTTTCGTATATTCTCAATAGCTTCTACTACCGCGCTATGGGTTACCACATGGTTTTTAAAATGATGGATTATCTGTGTTTTCTCATCTGGAGTCGCATCAAACTGATTTAAGATATTCATTAAATGCATTTTCATATGTCCTTCCTGGATACCTGTTGTTGTTAAAGACCGCAGTGCGGCAAAATTCTGTGCTAATCCAGCCACAGCTACTATTTGCATGAGTTCTTGAGCGTTAGGTTTGTGTAATAATTCCATGGCAAATTTCACCAAAGGATGTAAACCTGTAAGTCCACCAACGGTTCCTAATGCTAAAGGGATTTCCATCCAAAAGGTAAATATGCCATTTTCAATTTTAGCATGTGTTAAACTTCGGTACTGCCCATCGCGCGATGCATACGCATGAACACCAGCTTCCACAGCACGAAAATCATTACCAGTTGCCAATACAACGGCATCAATACCATTCATAATACCTTTATTATGGGTTACCGCACGATACGGTTCAATTTCGGCAATCTTAACAGCTTGAATAAATTTTTGTGCAAAGGCTTCTGAATCAATATTTTTATCATCTGATAAATTGTAAACAGGACAAGATACTTCCGCACGCACTAAACAGTTTGGAACATAATTAGAGAGAATACTCATGACGATTTCAATTTGCTTTTCAGCGTCGTTAAAACCGGGATAGAGCAAAACTTCACGTTTAAAAGTTGTTGCAAATTGCTCCAAACAGGAATTTATGAAATTTGCTCCCATGGCATCCAAGGTTTCAAACGTAGCGTGAAGTTGGTAATAGCCAGATAAATGGGATGTTTTATTACGGAGTTCAATATCTAAAATACCACCACCACGTTTTTCCATGTTTTGAGTAATGGATTTGGCGTCTGCCAATAATTTAGATTTTACCTGTTCAAAAAATGATTGGAGTGTTTCCGGATTTCCAGGAAACATAAAATGTACCTGACCAATTTTAGTAGTTGATAAAACGGTTGCCTTAAAACCACCTCTCTCCAGCCAAAATTTAGCCGCTTTACTTGCTGCTGCAACTACTGAACTTTCCTCAATAGCCATAGGAATGGTGTGTAATTTTCCGTTAATAAGGAAGTTTGGTGCCACGCCTAATGGTAAATAATAATTGGTAATGG
>NZ_JBLXHU010000036.1:0-20179 GCF_048259285.1 Bizionia sp.
TGTTACAGAACATTCGTCTGTTAAATTGGCAAGTGTTGGTGTTATCGGATTAATCACATCTATTGCTGTCAAAACAACTGTTTCAACATCCGTGTTACCAGAATCGTCTGTAGCCGTAACCGTTACATTAATGGTCTGGTTATGAACCGCGGATATTACGAAACCAGCAATTGGGTTTTGGGTAATGGAAGCCACATCACAATTATCTGTGGCTGTTCCTAAGACATTTGGGATGGTGATTTCACAACTGGCATCTAAATTAACATTTCTATCTATACCTGGGGTTAAAACAGGGGCTTCATTATCTAAAACGGTGACAACAAAATTGCAAATTTGTCCGGTAGCCGTATTTCCTGAATCGCGTTCTTCATAGGTTACGGTCGTAGGACCATCTGGAAAGGTGTCTCCAATTCCAAGAGCTGATGTTAATACCATTGATCCACCACTTAAATCTGTTGTAGGCATGGTATAGGTAACAACTGCACCACAAGTGCCGGGATCTACGTTTACTGAAAAATCTGTTGGACAGAAAGTAATCGCGCGACTTGCCGAACTTTCAGTGAAAGATTCTTCAAAATCCGGTCGCAATGACACATAATCATTTAGCGGATTACTGAAAAAAGTACCCTGATTAGTATTTGCAGAAAAATAATCTGAACTTATTGGTTTAGAAAAACCTTGAACACTAAAAGTAATAACAATTAGTAATAACGAGTAGAAAGTAATTTTTTTCATAATAGCGGTTAATTTTTTAACAATAAACAGTCAGAAACTTCTTAAAATCGGTTTTAAATAAATACACGATTAGAAATTACTTACATCTGCTATTATTAATTATGTAAACTGAGGGAGCCCAAAATTAACCTATGAAAAGGCGGTCGAGAAATTTATTCGGTAAACGGTTAATATACTCTTTGTATTTAATTAATTTGTAGAAAACGACTCACTTTTTAGCGTAAAGCGCAGTGTGTCAGTTGGTTCTGACTAATAACTTATAATTGGTAAATTATTATGGATGTGCAGAAAAGTTTCTGTCGAGTAACGTTATAATAAATCCGACGAAATGCATTTTGCATTTTAGGTGGTTGATTAAATCTGAAATTTATGTATCACACGTAATTTATTATTAATATTTCTTCTTAAAAAAAAAGCGTCCCGAGAGATAAATTATCTTTCGGGATGCTTTTTAGGTTAAATATAAATCAAGCGTTTTAATTCACATTAATTTCCCAAGTTAATCCACTAATATCGGTTAGCTTTAAAACATGTCTGCCATTCGGGTTGTTACCCGTTTCGTTTAAAGGAATTGAGATATCCGCTTTTGCTCCCAATGGAATAATTAAACTATGTACTCCCGGTTTTATTTTCGCTACATAATGATTATTAATCTGCTCTGCAGGGAATCGTGATAAATCAGTTCCATTTAAAGACAGGATTGTTTTACCATGGGAATCCATTAATTCCAAACCTATTAAAAAGGAACCATACACATCCACACCTTCCACACGATATACTTGAAATTCTAAAGTGTTATTAGAAAAAGATGCTTGGCTTAATTCTAATTTTGGTTTGATGGATTTATTATGAAGCGTTCCAAAAACACCGCCATGAAAATACTGATTGGTAAACAGTGTTAATGAAAAAATGGCTAAAGAACCGAACAAAACAATCGGTTTTAAATTTTTAATCGGTAAAATGCCTGAACCTAAAAAGCCAAACCATTTGGTTCCTGTAAAGGCATAATTTTTGTCCATGAGTAATTTATCTAACGAATAATGGCCACTACCACTTAGAAACAAGGTGAAACCGGAGGCAATTCCTAATACACCAATTTGCCATTCATCTAAACAGGTGGTACCAATCCATCCGGAACCGAGCAAAATACCCATGGCTAAAAAGAAAACCCCAATACTCATGAGTCGCGTGAAAAACCCTAACATAATTAGGAGACCAACAATACCTTCTACGATGGTGAAAATAACCATGGCCCACCATAAAGCATCTGGGTTTAATACCAAATATTCAATTATGGGTTTAATACCTAATGCGTTGGGAAGAAAATGATTGAATTTTTCGCCTATATAACCCGCTTCTTCAGGGTTTAACTTATTTGCTAATGCTACGCGACGCCAAAAGGCTGAAAAGTAGGTCCATCCTACAACTAGGCGGATGGCTAATGTAAAAAGTCCAGCCGTGTTATACGACTGATTTGAAAATTGTTTCATGTAAATTATATATATAAATGTTAAAAAAATAGGAGACTACTAAACGTAAGTTGCTGTAGTATCTAATTTTAAACATTGATATAATATGTAGAGTGGTGGACTAAGGCCCGATGTTTTTTTACTGTAATTTATGCCAATTCGGGGTTGTACATAAAGTAATAAATCTGCAAAATTAATAGAAGGTTTAGTCGCTATTAATTTTAAAGTTTGAAGTTCAGTGGTTTTTACAACTTCAAATCCATCCACTGTTGTTAGTTGGCAGATTTCATAAACATGAGAAGCAATTGTTTTGTGGGCAGGACGTTGAAAATCGATGTCCATCGTTCCTAAAAAGGTCTCTTTAGCCGAACATGGACTTAAAGCGAATAGCATGGCAAGCATTAAAAAAATGCCTGACAACGTATTAGAATATGGATT
The DNA here is from genome assembly GCF_048259285.1 of Bizionia sp. NCBI lineage: Bacteria > Pseudomonadati > Bacteroidota > Flavobacteriia > Flavobacteriales > Flavobacteriaceae > Bizionia > Bizionia sp. The sequence goes on from NZ_JBLXHU010000036.1 coordinate 2,643, forward strand.
TTTTTTCATCATGAGATTTGCGAAACTATTCGTTTTTCAATCAGAAATAAAAACATTAACAAATTTTGTTAAAATTAGTATGTCATCCTATTACGTTTAATTTTACTAACTTGTTTGAAATCAAATTTTAAAACTTATGAAAAAAATTACATTAGCGCTTTTTTTACTATCCCTTGGTATGCATGCGCAAACGTTTCCAAGCCCGTATTGCGAAATCACGGATGCTACAGATGTTATCGTGGAAGAAATAGCATCCGTGGATTTTGGCGGAACGACAATAACAAATTCGGATGTGGCTTCTGTATTAATTAACGAAACTGCAACGGTTATAGCGGTAACGCAAGAAGACACATACACCATGGAAGTAACTGGTAATACCTATGGGCCTTTTGATACGGATATTGTTGCGTTCATAGATTGGAACCAAAATGAGGTGTTAGATGACGCTGGTGAGATATTTGAAATAGGAACACTGACTAATACGGACGGAACCGATGGGATATCCGTAATTTTTGATATGGTTATACCAACCGATGCTGTTCTAGGTGAAACGCGAATTAGACTTACTAAAACATATACCGATTCTGATTCGCCTGCTCAAATTAATCCTTGTGGGATTGAGTTTGATGCATTCGGTCAAGGTATTTATCCAGGATATGGGCAAGCTTTAGATTTTACCTTATTAGTTGAAGCACCAATTATTTTGCCGTTTCCAAGTCCTTACTGTGAAATTACAGATGCAGATAACGTTATAATTGAAGAAATTTCATCCGTAAATTTTGCAGGAACTAACATCGCTAATACGGATGCCACAACTGTTTTAATAGACGAAACAGCTACAGTGGTTAATATAGCGTTAAACGAAACCTATGCTTTGGAAGTCGCTGGAAACACGTATGGTCCTTTTGATACGGATATTGTTGCATTTATAGATTGGAACCAAAATGATATTTTAGATGATGCGGGTGAAATATACGAAATAGGAACATTAATCAATACCAACGGAACCGACGGGGTTAGCGTCAGTATGGATATTTTAGTGCCAACTGATGCCGTTTTAGGTGAAACACGCATAAGACTTACTAAAACATATACCGATTCAGACTCTCCAGCGGAAATAAATCCTTGTGGAATCGAATTTGATGCATTCGGTCAAGGCATTTACCCTGGATACGGCCAAGCACTGGATTTCACATTAAATATAACGCCTTTAAGTACGGATACGTTTGAAGTAAATGCCCTTTCTGTTTACCCGATTCCAACAAAAGACTATTTGAATATTAGTTATAAATCTACCATTCAAAGCGTAACCATTTTTAATATGTTGGGTCAGGAAGTTTATGCTCAAAATACGTCAGCATCTAAATTGGAATTGCAGGTTTCCGAATTAGCAACGGGTACATATCTTGTAAAATTACAAACAGAAGTTGGCACACATACGTTTAGATTTTTAAAACACTAACAAGTTTAATTTCTAATTGGCAATAAACAAAAACTGAACAGAATTTATTTTCCTGTTAAGTTTTTGTATTTAGTAATTTCAGTTCACTTTTTATTTTTTACAGTCAAAAAACGCTTGGACTTGATTAGAAAATAAAAACAAAAAAAATTAACTTTACCACATGGCTATACTCGGAAATATTATCAAAGGTATTATAGAAATTAAAGACACGTTTACGCCGGAATTGAATCCGGTGGAAGCTCAAAAAGAGGTGTTGAAAAATTTGCTTACCAAAGCGGAAAATACAGAATTTGGCAAGCATTATAAGTTTGAATCTATTTTAGATTCGGCAGATATGGCAACCGCCTTTTCAGATACAGTTCCATATTTCGATTATAATAAAATTCAAAAAGAATGGTGGTATCGCTATCAAAATGGGGAAGACCATATTACCTGGCCTGGCCATCCGAATTATTTCGCATTAAGTTCAGGCACAACAGGAAAAAGCAGTAAGCGTATTCCGGTAACGGATGATATGATAGATGCTATAAAACAAGCAGGGATCAATCAAGTATTCGCTTTAAGTAATTTTGATTTTGAAGCCGATTTTTTCGAAAAGGAAATCATGATGCTGGGGAGTTCTACAGATTTGCAAGAAAACAAAGAGCATTTAGAAGGCGAAATCAGTGGTATTACAGCCAGTAATATTCCGTTTTGGTTTCGTGGTTATTATAAGCCAGGGGAAGATATTGCCAAAATTGAAGATTGGGATGAGCGCGTGCAGCGAATAGCCGACAATGCTAAAAATTGGGACATTGGCGCCATTAGTGGCATTCCATCTTGGATAGAACTCATGTTGGAAAAAGTGATTGCGCAACATAACTTAAAGCATATTCACGAAATATGGCCAAATCTGCAAGTTTACACGTCTGGAGGTGTGGCTTTTAGCCCGTATGAAAAAAGTTTTAATGCCTTAATGGGACGGCCAATTACGGTGATTGATACCTATTTAGCGTCTGAAGGTTTTATGGCATTTCAAGCCAGACCAGAAACCGATGCTATGCAATTGGTGACTGATAATGGAATCTATTTTGAGTTTGTTCCTATGAAACCCGAATATATTAATGAAGATGGCTCTTTGGTTCCAGAGGCGCCTTCTCTAACTTTACAAGATGTGCAAACCAACCAAGATTATGTATTAATAATTAGTACCGTAAGTGGTGCTTGGCGTTACGAAATTGGTGATACGGTTGAATTTACAAACGTCGAGCGCGCCGAAATAAAAATAACAGGACGAACCAAATTTTTTCTAAATACGGTGGGGTCCCAATTATCCGTGAATAAAATGGATGATGCCATGCAGCAATTAGAGCAAAAATTCAATACAAAAATCCCTGAATATACTATTTGTGCACAACGTGGCGCTGATGATGAATTTTATCATAGTTGGTATATTGGGAGTGAAGATTCATTGAATTCAGATGATGTAGCCGAAGCTTTAGATGGTTTTTTAAAGGCGGCCAATAAGAATTATAAGGTGGCGCGTGGAAAAGCCTTGAAAGGTGTAAAAGTGCAAATCATCCCACCAGCTATTTTTCATGAATGGAGTGCGGCCAACAAGAAAAAAGGAGGCCAAGTAAAAATGGAACGGGTTATGAAAGAAGATAAATTTCAGGATTGGGAGGCCTTTGTTAGTTCACAGAAGTAGCATCTTCAGGAACCACGCCATCCCGTTTGTTAACAATCTCCATGATTTCTTCAGGTGAAAGATAAAATTTTTCGATACGTAATTTATAGGAAGGTGTAATATCGGCATTATTCAAAATAAAATCTTTTGTTTTTAGAATATAGGATTCCATACCGTGAGCAACGGCAAAGGTATCTGCAGCACGTTCGGCCTCAATAATGTGGTTTTCGGAAAGCAGGTACTTAACACCAAACCAAATAAGATTCAGATTACTACGGTCCTGATAATCCATTATATGACCGAGTTCGTGACCTATCCAGCCTATTAAAATATCCGATGGAATATCTTTAGTGGAAAACTCTTTATCCGAAATTTTAAATCGTTCACTGATTAAAATCACATAGTCGCGATATTCTCTCGGCTTAAAAAAACTGCCAAATTTAGGCTGTGCCTGCATGGTGGATTTTTTTATATTTTTTTTAAACTTAATTTCAATGCCAACATCGCGTAAGGTTGGATAAAAATCCAAAGCCGCTTTGGCTTCTTTTTCTATAGATTTAGGAATGGTTTGTTGTGCGTACTTGTTCGTCGTTGTCATAAATAGTATTAAAAATATAATGGGTTTTATAGCCATGTTCGTATAACTCATAATTGTAAAATCGTTTTGGAATCTAAATTCACTGCCTTCCAAAATAAAATGTGTGATTTTCATTTTTAGGAATTGTATCCAGACGCATAGATCATACTAAATTAAAATGGCGTCTTTTTCGCCGTGACTTCCTAAATGAAGTCTGTGAACACAAGTTACGCGATTTTGATTATTTTTTTAAACGGATTAGATGCTAATCTTGACCCAAATGAATAATTGCGTTTTCCTATTGAAATATTCTAGAAAATAAGCTGTATTGTTTGGTAAACGCTATGAGGTCATTCCTTATTATATCTTTTAATTCCTGTTATGCTTTTTCTATTCAAATTGAAACCCTATTTTTAGTGACGATTTTAATTAGGTAATTTTTTAGGTCTTTAATCTTAGATAAATCAACCCGTCATGAGTCTGTTTTTTAAAAAAAGTATCATTGCTACAACAGGATTGTTTCTTTGTGTTTTTCTGATGGTTCATTTGTCGGCAAATATACTCTTGCTATTTCCGGAAGCTACGGCTAGAAGTCTATACAATGCGTATTCAACCACTTTAAGAGAGAGTACACTTATTATGCTTGTGGCCTATTTACTGTATCTATCTATTATTTTTCATATTATTTATGCGGGCATCATCACCTATAAAAACCGGCGTTCTAAAAGTGACCGCTATATCATTAATCATAAAAACAAAACCAGTAGTTGGGCTTCTCAAAATATGGGGGTTTTAGGGGTGCTCATTTTAATTTTTATTGGTGTTCACCTCGTTAATTTTTGGGCGCGCGTTAAATTGGGAATAGGTGCGGAGGTAAAAACCGATATCGCCGGAAATATAGATGTTTACGAAGTTGCCTATGCCTTATTTCATAATATCTATTACGTGCTTTTCTACACAATTTTAATGATTCCATTAGGATTTCATTTGCACCACGGCCTTCAATCCGCTTTTAAAACCTTGGGTTTTTATCATAAAAAAGGACTTCAAGTATTGGCTAAAATTGCACTTATTTATGCCATTATTGTGAGCCTTGGTTTTGGGATTATACCCATAATTGTTTATTTCAAATAGTTAGAACATGACATTAGATTCAAAAATTCCAGAAGGTAGGCTAGAGGATAAGTGGAAAAACTATCAAGCCAAATCGCATTTAATTAATCCGGCCAATAGAAAGAAACTCAATATTATGGTTGTGGGTTCTGGATTATCAGGCGCTGGAGCAGCAGCTACATTAGCAGAACTTGGGTATCAGGTGCAATGTTTTTGTTATCAGGACTCCGCAAGACGTGCACATTCTGTAGCGGCTCAAGGCGGTATAAATGCAGCCAAAAATTACCAACATGATGGGGATAGTGTTTGGCGTATGTTTCATGATACGCTAAAAGGTGGCGATTTCAGGTCGCGGGAAGCCAACACCTATCGGTTGGCTGAATTATCAGCGCCTTTAATAGATCATTTTGTGCAACAGGGTGTTCCGTTTGCACGGGAATATGGTGGTGTTTTGGCCAATAGAAGTTTTGGTGGTGTGCAAGTTCAACGTACCTTTTATGCGCGCGGACAAACAGGGCAGCAGTTAGTATTGGCGGCTTATTCACAATTATCTAAAATGATTCGCGCTAAAAAAGTGGACATGCTACCACGGCATGAAGTTTTGGACCTTGTTGTTATTAATGGAAAAGCAAAAGGTGTTATTGCGCGGGATTTAGAAACTGGTGCTATTAAACGATTTGCTGCTGATGCTGTTGTGCTAGCCACAGGTGGTTATTCCCGTGTTTTCAGATTGTCCACGTTGGCCATAGGGTGTAATGGAAGTGCTATTTGGAAGGCTCATAAACGCGGTGCATTTTTTGCAGCACCTAGTTTTACTCAAATTCATCCTACCGCCTTGCCACAGACGAGTAATGCGCAATCAAAATTGACTTTAATGTCTGAATCCCTCCGTAATGATGGTCGGATTTGGGTACCTAAAAACAAAGACGATTCTAGAAAACCTCAAGACATTCCCGAAGAAGAACGCGATTATTACCTAGAAAGGCGCTACCCGAGTTTTGGAAATTTGGCGCCTCGAGATATTGCTTCGCGCGCTGCAAAAGAACGTATAGATGCGGGTCATGGTGTGGGTCCATTGAAAAATGCCGTGTATTTAGATTTTAAGCATGCCATTGCCAAAATGGGAAAGGACACCATTACCGATAAATATGGGAATTTATTTACCATGTATGAAAAAATAACAGGAATAAACGCCTATCATGAGCCGATGAAGATTTCGCCAGCAGCACATTTTTCCATGGGTGGACTGTGGGTGGATTATGAATTAATGACCACCATTCCGGGTTTATACGCTATAGGTGAATGTAATTATTCCGATCATGGTGCCAATAGACTGGGGGCGAATTCCCTGCTTCAAACCAGTATAGACGGATATTTTATTTTACCGAATACTATTACTAATTATTTGGAAGGGGAATTATACCCAGAGCGTCCCAGCATAGAACATCCAGAATTTGCCAAAGTAGAAGCCTCTGTTAAACAACAAATTCAAAAACTTTTAGATATAAATGGCAGTCGCACTTCCGATGATTTTCATCGCGAGTTGGGAAACGTTATGTGGCAAGAATGTGCTATGAGTCGGAATAAAGCGGGATTAGAAAAGGCCATTACTCAAATAAAACAAATTAAAGCCGCCTTTTGGAAGGATGTCAAAGTTACAGGAAGCGCAAATGAGATGAATCCTGAATTAGAAAAAGCCTTGCGTTTAGCCGATTTTATGGAGTTGGCCATGTTGATGTGTACCGATGCACTTCAACGAAACGAATCCTGTGGTGCGCATTTTCGGGAAGAATACCAAACGGAAGAAGGTGAAGCCAAGCGCAATGATGCGGATTATGCTTACGTTTCTGTTTGGGAATATCAAGAAGCGGATTTTAAACTGCATAAAGAAATTTTAGAATTTGAATATATTCAGCCAACGGTAAGAAGTTATAAATAATAACCAGATGAAAATAACCTTTAACATATGGAGGCAAGACCATTCGGGAGCTCAAGGCTCTTTAAAAGCATATATTGTTGATGGATTATCCGGAGATATGTCTTTTTTAGAAGCTTTGGACTATCTGAATGAAACCCTTGTATTAAAAAACGAAAAAGTCATTGCTTTTGAGTCCGATTGTCGGGAAGGTATTTGTGGGCAATGTGGCGTGTTTATTAATGGCAGAGCACATGGACCGCATGATCATATTACAACCTGCCAATTGCATATGCGTAGCTTTAAAGATGGTGATACCATTGTTGTAGAACCCTGGCGCGCAGCTGCTTTTCCGGTTATTAAGGATTTAGTAGTTAACCGAACGGCCTTTGATAGAATAGTGGAACAAGGCGCCTATATAACAGCAAAAACAGGGACAGCTGCCGAAGCTAATGCCATTCTCATTTCCAAAGATGTGGCCGATGCCGCTATGGATGTCGCCGCCTGTATAGGTTGTGGTGCTTGTGTGGCAACTTGTAAAAATGCATCTGCAGCCTTATTTACCTCGGCAAAAATAAACCACTTAAATAAACTTCCACAAGGTAAACCGGAAGCCCATAAGCGGTTGTTGGATATGACAGCCCAAATGGAATTAGAAAATTTTGGCAGTTGTACCTTTACGGCGGCATGTGAAGTAGAATGTCCCGCGGAGATTTCCATCCGGAGTATTGCCGAAATGAATGCACGCTATATGAAAGCTAAACTATGTCGTTAATATGGACATAAACACCTTATATTTGGTTGAAAATTAAACGGGGTATTGCTAGCGAATTTCACATTATTTAATCATTTTAAACTATTAGAATCCTAGTATCTATTGACAGATGTATATAAAATCGATATCTTAGTCTTTTATTAAAAAGGTTGAGTTTATTTTAAAACATCTTGTCGCGTTATTGCTTCATACATTTCCGGGATTCAATTTAAAACGCGTTTTGGGTTATTCCTTGAAACTTATGATTTTTATCATAGGAAAAGCGCGCTAGAAGCTTTAACTTATCCCATTAATTTAAAATATATTTTATGAGAAAACACATTCTATTACCAACTGATTTTTCTGATAATGCTTGGATTGCAGCTTTATATGCCTTTAAGCTGTATGAGGCTGTACCTTGTACGTTTTATTTTTTACATTCCTCTATAATAAAAGGTTCTACGCGATCGAGTATGTCTAGTAAACTCACGCGTGTTGTTACTGAAAACGCCAAAAACGGTTTAGCACAAGTTAAACAAAAGGCAGAACAGCACTATGCCAATGCGAACCACCAATTTGAAACTATTTTAAGTTCGTATGATTTGAGAGACTCATTGGAATCTATTATAAAAAAGCAGAAAATAGATTTGGTTATCATGGGAACAAAAGGCGCCACAAAAGCGGAAGAAATTGTTTTTGGAAGTAATACGGTACATATCATCCAAAGCGTGAAACAGTGTCCGGTTTTAGCAATTCCCGATGAATATGAATTTAAACAGCCAGAAAAAATTGCTTTTCCAACCGACTTTAGTCGAAGTTATGGTGATGAATTACAACCATTAAAAGATATGGCAGCCCTGTACAATTCTAAAATTGAAATAGTTCATATAAACAAAGATCATGATATTTCAGAAGCGCAGGATTACAATTTAGATCAATTAAAAGTAGCTTTAAAAGACTATTCGCCTAATTTTCATTCCATGCCTTCAGAAGGTAGTAAAGAACGTGGAATTACCCACTTTATTGAGAAATTTGATATCAACATGCTGGTAATGATAAACTATCCACATAGTTTTATTGATAGCTTTATGAAAGAACCTATAATAAAAAAAATAGGTTTTAAATCCAGTATTCCATTTCTCGTTATTCCAGGTTAAAACAAATATTAATTACACACTATAAAAAAAGGTGTCGCTTTAACAATACCGACAAAACCCTTAATGAAATTTACTTATGAGACATCACATTTTATTACCTACTGATTTTTCAGACAATGCTTGGAGTGCAGCTTTGTATGCATTAAATCTATATGCTAGCGAGCCTTGTACTTTTTATTTTTCACATGCCTGGACGTTTTTAAATTCGGGCGCACGAACACATATTCCTCAAAGTTCCATTGAGCCTGTTCAAAATAAATTAAAGGAAAAATTGGCAGCATTTAAAGATCGAGCAGAACAGGAAAGTAAAGACCGCGATCATACCTTTGAAACAATTTTTAGTGAAGGTTCTGTATTGGATTGTATGGAAGTTGCTGTTAAAAAACATAATATACGATTAGTTGTTATGGGTACTAAAGGTGCTACAGGCGCTCAAGAATTTTTATATGGTAGTAATACGGTTACCGTAATGAATAGAATGAGACGTTGCCCGGTTTTATTAATTCCAAGTAATTTTGAATATGAAACGCCAAATAACATGGTTTTTCCAACAAAATTTAATCGTTTTTATGGCGAAGAGTTAAAGTTTATCAAGGAAATTGCCGATTTACATGGGTCTAAAATTGAGATTGTTCATATTAATAAAAAGGACAAACTTGAAGATAAACAGCTTAAAAATGTGGACATGCTAAAAACGTACTTTAAGGATTATAATATTAATTTTAACTGGCTTACAAAGACTAGAAAAAAAGAACAAGCTATCACCCGTTTTATTAAGGAGAATAATAGTAATATTCTTACCATGATTAATTATGAGCATAGCTTTGTTGAAAAATTAATTAAGGAACCGGTAATAAAAAAAATGGGCTATCACTCCATCATTCCGTTTCTAGTTATACCACGTGTGGATTAGTACGTCCTTATTTAGTGTGTTGAAACCACTGGATTTCTATAGTACTTATTTAAAAGGGTGTGGCGAAAAGTTGGCATGGATTACAAAAGTTGTTTAAGCGAATTTGCGAGACCTTTGTACACGAAAGCATTAATCATTTGAATAAAATGCCATCACTCTAGTGTGAATTGTCAGGAAACTTTAAAAACGGGAAAAACGAATCTCTTCAAAACAGTTTATAGCCTCATAAATGAAAATAATTAGGAATGTAATGGATGCGTTATTTCAAATCTTTACCTGTTTACAGCTCCTAGATGTAAGACCTACTGCATGACCTTCAGACCATTACTTTATTTCTTTTTTATGCTGGGCTTTCTCGTTTTGAATGTCTTACCGAGCTATGCGTACCAACAAAAACCGGTTGATAGCGCTGCTTATTATAGAGAAAAAGTTGAGAATCCATTACACAAGGCCGATTTAATACAGGCCTTTGCGTTTTACAATAGGCTGAAAGAGCAAAATTTGAAAAAGTCTAATCTTGTTCACGCTATTTACAATTTGCGACTAATAGCAATTATTCAAAATAAGTTAGGTTTCTATTATGACAGCGAAGAAACGGCTATTGAAGCTTTAAGCTTATTGGATAATATGCCAGTAGATTCGGCGACCACTGAAAGTCGTATTGGAATTTATAACCAGCTCGGTAAAATTTATCGTCAATTATTAGATTATGATAAAGCCATTAGCTATTATCAACGAGCGCTTGACTTGGATACAGTGCAATTCCAGCAAATTAAACTTAAAAATAATATGGGTTTTGCGCTTATAAAATCGGGGCGGTGGGACCAAGCATTTACCGAATTTGAAAGCCTCAAAAAAGCATTAGTACACGTTCGAGATTCCGCAGAGAAAGCGCGCATTCTACACAACTACGCTATGGTAAAAGGAAAACTTCGGCATCCAGATGCCGTTTCTTATTTTGATCAAGCTCGTCAAATACGACAACAATTAGGGAAGACCTATGAGGTTATTGGAAGTTATATGGATCTTTCAAATTATTATATGGAAATTGGCGATACCAGTCATGCCAAACAACATGCAAGAAAAGCCTACCATTTGGCGGAAAACACGAAGAACGCTACTATTATTTCAGAAAGTATGGATTTGGTCATCGGTTTAAAAACGGACCCAGAAGTACTATTTTACAAACAGATTCGGGATAGTATAGAACGGGCTAATTTGCTTACCGACGGAAAATATGCCTCCAAGAAATACGATGTATTTAAACAGGAAAAAATAGCCAGTGCAAACTTGCTTCAAGCTGAAAAAGAGAAAAACTTGAAATTAATTTACGGATACACAGCCATTCTCATTATTATATTAGGTTTTATTTGGTTTTTAATAACGCGGCATCGGCATAAAAAACAAAAACAATTGGAGGTTTATAATACCGAACTGCGCATTTCAAAAAAAGTACATGATGAGGTCGCTAATGATGTCTATCATTTAATGAATAAATTGCAGCAATCTACCATGAGTCGTGATGGTATTTTAGATGATTTAGAAGCTGTCTATGAAAAAACCAGAGATATTTCTAGAGAATATCACGAAATAGATGTTTCAAATAATTATCAAGAACTCCTAAAGGATTTAATATCCAATTATCAAAACCCAGATACGAACATTATTATCAAGGGCATCTCAAAAATAAATTGGGAAGCCGTTTCGGAAAATAAAAAAGTAGCTATATATCGGGTAATTCAAGAATTAATGACCAATATGAAAAAGCATAGCGCTGCAAAAGTGGTTGTTTTGGACTTCACTAAAACTGGATCAAAAGTACATATTAACTATTCGGATAATGGTGTTGGATGTCACATAGAAAAACAAAATGGTTTGCAAAATGCGGAAAACCGTATAAATACTATAAATGGTTCTATTACTTTTAAGTCTCAAATTAACCAAGGCTTTAGTGCTTTTATTACCGTTTAAGATGTTTAAAAAAGTTATAGTTTCAGACGATTTAATTAGTATTAATTTAGGAATGTTAACCATTCTGGATACCTTAAAAATAACCGATGTCACCTCCGTTCAATATTGTGACGATGCCTATTTACGGATTCAAAGTGCCCGTTTAAATAATGAACCTTACGATTTATTGATAACAGATTTATCATTTAAAAAAGATCATAGAGATCAAAAATATGCATCAGGAGAAGACTTAATAAAAGCATTACATACTAGTTTTCCCGATTTAAAAATTATTGTTTATTCCATTGAAGACAGGATTCAAACCGTAAAACGCCTTATAAATGATTATGGAGTGAAAGCCTATGTATGTAAGGGCAGGCGCGGACTTATTGAATTAAACGAAGCCATAAATGCGGTTTCTAATAACGAACGCTATGTGTCAGAAGTGGTATCGCAAGCTTTGCGTAAGACGTCTGATTTGGAAATTGATGATTATGATATTTTATTATTAAAGCAATTGTCTTTAGGCTTATCCCAGGAGCAAATCAGTCAGCAATACAAGGCAAAAGGCATGTCGCCTAGTAGTTTGAGTTCCATTGAAAAACGACTTAATAAACTCCGCATTCAATTTAAAGCCAAAAATGCCATTCATTTAGTAGCTATTGTTAAAGATTTAGGGCTTATTTAATTATTTACCACCCATTACGGAAAACAGTAAGGAAGTACAGCAAAAGCACCTTATGTTTGCTTTGCTATTTATTGAGATAAAAACAGGGGAGTTTTTTAAGCGCACAAATTTTGTGCGCTTTTTTCATTTACATGCCTTTTAATTACTGAATAAGAAGCCGTGTTTTAGGCATCTTAATTTTTAATTATACCAGATTGGTGCTGGTTTGCCCAATTCAAACCCTGGAAGATTAAAATCGTCCACGCTAATGGCGTTTGTTGTAAAAATAGAATTACCCTCCGTTGGTATTGAGGGGTAGAAGGATATGGATAATTGAATGGATTCAAACACGAGATAATCATTTTTCAGGATAACACCGGCCGAAAATGATGAATACAGTTTACTAGAAATAAGCTTGGTGTTTTCAGTACCCAATAAAGCCGATTTAATATTTAAATAGGGATTAACGCGGAAACCCATAAATTCCCAAGGCGGATAAAATTGCGTTTGGAGTGTTATTAAAAACTTGGAGGTTCCTAGCAGGTCACTATCAAAACCCGGTATTCCCATATTTTCGTTATTGGCATTTTCTACGTCGTAATAATTTCTAAAATCATTGTATTCATCAATGGTAACGCGGTCACCGACTGAATTTAAACGGTTTTTTCCAATTAATACCTGCGACTTGATAAATTGGCGCATTTTCCATGTGCTCCCCAAGGATATTAAATTCGTAAAATAATTGGCGCTAAAGGAGTAGGCCGTTTGTTCTTTTTTAGATGTATTAAAAAAAGTCCCATATTCCATATTAAGACTTAAGTAGCCCCAATTATAATAATTGCCATGTCCAACTTTAGCGCCTAGATACAAGCGGTTCTGACTGTTTTTTCGTTGATTTCCAGCAATAATAGCCAAATAATCACCTACAGGAACACTTTCTATAATACCATCTCTGAATAGATAGCGATCGTCCACAAACTGTCTGGAGGAAATACCAATGCTTCCTAAATAAAATGTTTCACTTGAAAAGTATTGAATACTATCATAGGCCAAGGAAGGGGATTCTCTGTAATTGAGATTTAAAAACCGGAATGACGTAATTATATTTGTTGTTCGTTCCCGTTCGGTATTGCCCTTAAACAAATCGAAAGAATAGCCTGCCCACAGATCTTGAGATTGGTATTTTAAATCTTGAACACCTAAATCCATGTTCGCATCTGGTAACCATTTTCGTGCAAATTGTTCGTCCATATAAACACCTGCTGCCCACTTGGTATAGGCCGAGAAAAATGGACGTTCTATGTTTAGATATTTACTTTTAGCACCCTCCAAAGTTGTGGTATAACCTGCAGCCGAATTGATATAGGTATTTTTAAAGTTTGAAACGGCGTAGCGCACATCATAAGCCGATTTATTGTCGCTAAATCTAGTGTCATAGCGCATTTTAAATTGATGTCCAAAACCTAGAAAATTTTCCTCTCGTAATTTTACTTTCAGTTTGGAACTGGAAATGGAGCCACTAGGGATTAGACTCCAAGAATCTAAAGTTGTTATATACACATCCACAGAATCCCTACTACCTGCCACATGCTCCACCTTAAAGGCAACTTCTCTAATAAAATCTTGAGACCTCAATAAACGTTCTGATTCTATTAGTAATAAACTGTCTAAAGGTTGATTTTTTTCAAACATCAAGTAATTTCTAATGGCAAAATCTTTGGATTTTAAATGAACTGTATTCCCTGCTTTTTCCAGCCAACTATTTGCGGTTTCTGTGGAGTCGGTAAAGGAAAACCCGAAGGGATCGTGACTGTCAACATAAATATGTCTAACGATTTTATTTTCTACATCACTAAAATTAGATCTTTTAGGAACCGTGGTTTTTCGGTTTTGATTGGTTTTATTTTTAAAAATAAGATTGTGTAGGAATTTGGTTGATTTCGATTTTTCTGAAAAGTTTTCAATCTTCTCATAAACACTATCCGTTGCATTTTTGTCTTTTTCCTCTATTTGCGAAAAGCCAATATGAGAAACAGCCAAAATTAGGAATAAAGTAATTTTTAAAACGTGATTATACATAGTTAGCGCAAATCCATTATATCTCTAACCTATTGTCAGTTGGTTAATTTGTTTTTTTTACGGTTTCCTAGAAATCCTAATTATAAGAATGCAAATATATAGGTATTTATATGAGTTTGCAGAAATAAAATGCTTGGTGTTCCCTGGGAACTTGTAAAAGAAAGTGAGTGGGGTGTAAGAATTTAGGTGCTTACTTATTGTAGATATTTTAATTCCTATTTCCGAGATGTATAAACCTATAAAGGTCAGGAAATTATCAGGACTTACTTTTGAAAGCGATTGAAAAGTGATGGATGGAATGAAGGTGGTTTTAATTGTGAACTGGATTATGTTTTGCGGGCCTTAATAGGTGTTACAAATATGTTTTTTTATCATATAGGGTGTTATTTTCTTTAAGGTTTTGCCTGTTCCCGGATGCAACCCAACAGAGGTGAAAAATTCTAATGTACCCTCTTGATTCTTACCGTACCAAATATTTTCTTTACCATCCGCTTTAAAAAAAGGCGTACTACAATCAGGATTTATTTTTCGGAAGTTATCAATCCGGTCCTGATCATATAGTTTAAGAATACCTTCTTTTAATAAGGTCGCATTAAAATCAGCTTCTACATAATGGTCTGTTTCCCAAAGCATCCATTCTTGTTTTGTAAAAGCGTTATAGCTTATAAAAGCAATAGTTACTAAAAGGACTAAAATAATTGCTATTCTATGTTTCTGAAAAAATGATTTTGAACGGCTTGATGGGCTAGATTTTACCTCTGGTAATTGGTCGTTTATAAAGTCAATATAATGGTTAAATCCTAAATAGTGACATAATCCATCAACGACTTTTATTTGTTTTATCTCAATATCTTCTGTTTCACTTTTTAGGGCATTCGTGTAATAATCTCTAAATCTCCGTTCGCCCAGCGTGAATCCTGTATTTTCTTGAATATACCATGAAAGTTCCTCTGCCATTCTAACATTGGAAGGACTGGGATGACCTTGTTTAATGAGTTCAATCCGCGCTTTTTCGAATGCTTTAATGAGTAATTCTTTATGCATTTAGAAGGTGTTTTAGGGAATAAAGTTACATAATTATTCATTGGAATTTTGTTGGAAATGTATTTCCCAAACCTTTCCAATAGACTTCCAATGCATTTCCAACTAAAACAAATCCGTATGCTTTCATTTGTCTCATGATTGATTGATGCCTAATCGCATAGGCTTGCGAAAATCAATCTAATTGGAGTCTTAAAGATGGGTTATGTGCCTATGAGAAGTAATCACGTCATCTGTCTTTAACTCCATACTTCTCAAGCGAGAATGACGTCTTCTCGTATTAAAGCGTGTATTGCTGCACATGCCATTTCCAATGAAATAGGTGGACAGCCATACGATTGTTCAATTTTAAATTTTAAATCACATGAAAACATTATATGTATTATTGTTTTTGCTTGCCATGAATATGGCATTCTATTCCTGTACACCAACCAGTGTAGCAGATGAAACAAGTGCTCAAGCAACGGATTGTTGTGGCAATGAAGCCGATATTCCGCCACCGCCGCCGCCGCCAGGAGATGATGATTAAATGGTAATTAATCTCATTTTAGGCCATTTCAAGAAAAGAGAATCGTATTCAGAAATGAATGATTCTCTTTTTTTTTAGTTGGTTACGGAAAACCGTAAGGATTTGATATGTAATGAGTTTAAGTTTGGAATTATTAAATAATTAATTAAAATCAATAATTCTCTTTCAGAACATGAGAAAACCATACCTTTTTGTACTATTTGTTTTAACACTTCTCAATTGTTCAGATGATAATTCTAAAGTTAATTATTTAGATAATTTTGCAGTATTCATAGATGAGTTAGAATTTCAAGAAGCATCTGAATCTAAAATTAATTGGGAGAACAAAGAAGATTCTCTTAATATGTTTACGAATAGAAAGAATAAGTTTCGGTTATCTGCTAAAGATGAACAAGATATAAATCTATTGGTTAAAAGATTTAAGGAGTTAAAAGGGACAGCATCTAGTTCAGAAATGTCTGTTAATTTCTATTTTGAGAATTCAGCTAGTATGAATGGTTATTTAAATGGTAAATACTTCAAGCAAGTGATGCACCGTATTTATGGTAATTTAAATACTTATACTGTAAATCCATTTTTTGTAAATACAAAGGAATATCCTCAAGTTGACATTCTTAATAAGATTGATAATAGTAATATAAAAGTTGGAGATATTGGTAATTCCGACCATCAATTTATTTTTTCTAATGCAATTGAAAATGCTATAAACAATAACTTGAGTATTGTTATTACCGATGGTATTTATTCGGTTAAAGATGGCGATGTTGATATTGTTTCAATAGATATCGAAAATGCTTTTAAAAATGCACTATCCAGAAATGAAATTGAAACAGTGGTTTTTAAGCTGTCATCAGAGTTTAAGGGTACTTATTATTCGGAAACTTGCGAACCTGGAAAAAAGGCTATAAATATTAATCAATATAGACCTTATTATGTGCTACTATTTGGTAATTCAAATAGTATTGATAAAGCTCTAAAGGATATTACTATTATTGATGAATTAGAAGGTTTCGAAAAACAGGCTAGATTCTTTTTAACAAAGAACTTAAAAGCTAACTACACTATTTTGACAACAGGTGAAGAAAAACATGGTCAATTCAAAGCATCAAAAAGAGGGTCTGATATAATTGAGGAAATCGAAGATGTTGAAAAGTTTGAAAAATCAGGCTTCGGTGGAACACCTAAAAGTGAAAATTATTTGCAATTCGGTATTGCAATTGATTATTCTTCAATAAACTTACCAAATACATATAAAGAAGATATAGAAAACTATTGGGTGGATGATCAACTAGGTTATACCGTTACTGAAATAATAAATGTTAGTGATATGGATAAGTCTTCAAGGACTTTCAGAGAGGTTCAGCGAATTAATGATAAAAACAAAACCAATTTTACCCATGTAATAAAAGTTAAAGCAGATAAAAGTTTATATGGTAATTTAAAAATTCAATTACAAAATAATCTGCCATCATGGATTGAAATTACAGGCACAGATAATGATTGTAATATTATTGATGATATTTCACATACGTTTGTTTTTGATCAATTAATGTTTGGTATTTCAAAAGGCTATCAAAAAATAAATAATAACAGTCAATACCTTGAAATCAATTTAAAAATAAAAGTATAATTATGGATATAAATAGTTTTATTAATAGTATTTATGAGTGGGGATTTAATGTAAACTTGAATAATAATAGTACATTATTAAATC
>NZ_JBLXHU010000037.1:0-18872 GCF_048259285.1 Bizionia sp.
TAAACAATCCAAAAAACTTATAATTATGACAATAAACTTTCAATACGTTAACCTAGATACAAGTGAAGCTTTGACTGCCTTTACTAAAGAAAAATTACAATCGCTTATAAAAAAATACGATTGGTTAATTAATTGCGATGTTCAATTTAAAAAAGAAAACAGTACCAAAGAAGAAGGCTATATTTGTAGTATGGAATTAAGTTTGCCAGGACCTCGAATTTATGCTATTTCAAATGAAAAGAATTTTGAAGCATCTGTAAAAGAAACCATCAGCGATTTAGAGAAACAACTTAAAAAACGCAAACATACCTTTTCTGTTAAATAACAAACATCTTACCTATGGTGATACGGTTCGTTTTTTAATATGGTAAATGCACGATATAACTGCTCCACCATAAACAACCGTATCATCTGGTGAGAAAATGTCATTTTGGATAATGATAACTTACCTTGAGCCTTTGCGTATACTGCTTCCGAAAATCCATAAGGGCCACCAATAACAAAAACCAATTGCTTTATTCCAGAATTCATAAACTTCTGCACGTATTCTGAAAAGGCAACGGAATGCATTTGCTTCCCATTTTCATCTAATAAAATAAGTGTGTCTGTAGGGTTGAGTTTGGAGAGAATCAGTTGGCCTTCCTTGTCTTTTTGTTGGGCTTCACTTAAATTCTTTACCTTTTTTAAATCTGGAATTATTTCAAATTCAAACTTGATATAATGAGATAGTCGCTTTTGGTAATCATCTATCAAGACTTGTAGTTGTTTATTGTCGGTTTTGCCTATGGCAAGAAGTTTTATAGTCATGTGCGATTTAAAGAATATTTTCGGTGATTAAATAATTTAATTTCGTGCTGGTGAATGACTTAAAAGCAATGGGCTTTATGACTGTAATAGAGTTCATATTGAAAAATTCCAGACCCCTTAAATCGTTCTGTGGTTAAAGTCTTTTGCCAATCCTTTTTATATTTGGACCAATTATCTGTTTTTAAAAGTTTATTAGCGGATCTGTCCGGAAAATGTGTGCCAATCAAGAAATATTCGCCATCAGGTTTTATAAAAACAGTACTATAGTGACTCCTAATTTTGAAGAAGTTGTTTTTAAAAAAGCCGTTATCTGCAATCCAATTAAAATTGGTGTACGTATTGGCTAATCCATTGCTTTCATCTACTAAATAAAAGATTTCAGAATTAAAACGTTTTTCAAATTTCTTTTTACATTTTTTACTTCTCTTAATAAAATCCTTCCGACCTTTAATATACGATTTTTCTGTCAGATTAGAATGTCTAGAGTTTATTGATTTGGTAGAGTCTAGATTAAGATCATGGACTATTCGCATGTGTCTATTATAATTAGCCAATGCTTTTTCAAAAGGCAATATTGAATCATAGAACTTAACAATAAGCGTTTTATTAGGCTTTATAATTTTTTTAGAATCACGCATTAATAACTTTCTTATTTGTGTGTAGGCCGTTGGGTCTATTTTTCCGAAGTGGAATTTAGGAAGCACTTTATTGATTTTTAAAGTATCTAAATCATATTGAATACATTTGAAAGCTTGCAAACTACATTTTTTTGAGTATGTTAAGACGTCTATCTCTTTCATATTCTCATCCATGTATATTTCTTTTTGTGAATATACATGAAGACCAATAAAAATAGTAAACAGTGTAAAAGCTAATTTTTTTATGATCATAAGTAGGGTTTAATTAAAAATGCTATATTTTCGTAGTGTCTAAAATAACAAAAAATGATAACCCAAGACCAATTTAATACAGAAATAGACTTAATAATAACCAATGCCATCCGTGAAGACGTTGGTGATGGTGATCATAGCTCATTAGCCTGCATTCCTGCAGAAGCAACGGGAAAAGCCAAGTTACTAGTAAAAGATAAGGGTATTATTGCTGGTGTAGAATTTGCAAAACAAGTATTTGCCTATATTGATAAAGATTTAAAGGTAGAAACACACATTAAAGACGGTAGCCCCGTTAATTATGGCGACATTGTTTTTTATGTGGAAGGATCTTCACAGTCTATATTAAAAGCCGAACGATTAGTTTTAAATGCCATGCAACGCATGAGTGCTATTGCAACAAAAACCAAGCAATTTGTAGATTTACTAGAAGGCACTGGAACCAAAGTTTTAGATACCCGAAAAACAACACCTGGTATTCGCGCATTGGAAAAATGGGCTGTTAAAATTGGAGGTGGTGAAAATCATCGATTTGCACTGTATGATATGATTATGCTTAAAGATAACCACATAGATTTTTCTGGAGGTATCACCAAAGCCATTGAAAAAACCAAGCAATATTTAAAAGATACCAATCGCGATTTAAAAATTATTGTGGAAGCTAGAAATTTGGATGAAATACAAGAAATTTTAAAAACTGAAGGTGTGTATCGTATTTTAATAGACAACTTTAATTATCAAGATACCAAAAAGGCTGTGGCGCTAATTGGCAACACATGTTTAACAGAAAGTTCTGGTGGTATTAATGAGCAGACCATTAGAAACTATGCCGAATGTGGCGTTAATTATATTTCATCAGGTGCCTTAACGCATTCCGTTTATAATATGGATTTAAGCTTAAAGGCTGTTTAATTCACTGTAAAACGCTCTAAATAAAATTGAACCCTAAATGTCAAAACCTGTAGAAGATAAATTGGCCAATATACCTATTGTCAATCTGTTGGTTAAGTTTTTAAAGAAATTCAAGCTGCCAGGGTTGGAAGGTTTGTCCTTGTATGATTTAATGGAACTCTACACAATTGGTATTGTTAAAGGTGCCCTAACCACACGTGCAAGTGCCATTGCTTTCAACTTTTTTACGGCTATTTTTCCGTTTCTATTATTTGTATTGATTGTTATTCCTTACATACCTATAGACGATTTTAAAATAGAATTTCAACGGTTTCTAAATTCGTTTTTACCACCAAGTACATCCGATTTTTTCTTTGCTAATATTTTTGAAAACATTGATAGTACAGAACGTGGTGGATTTTTATCATCCGTTTTTTTAGTGTCTATTGCTTTAATGGCCAATGGAATTAATGCCGTTTTTGCTGGTTTTGAAAGCTCCTATCATGAACAATTAAGCCGAAATATTTTTAAACAATATATGTATGCCTTGGGAGTCGCGTTAATTCTTGCGTTTCTTTCCATTCTTACCGTCGCATTTTTTGGGTATTTTCAAATTTATATAATAGGTAATTTACAAGCTTATGGTTACGTGGATGCAGAAAGTACTGTTATTTGGGTGCCTATTGTTAAATATGTGTTTTTTGTAATTATGATTTATTTAGCAGTGGCCACCTTGTATTATTTTGGGACCAGGGAAGGGAAGGAGTCTAGGTTCTTTTCCATTGGTGCTTTATTTACAACTTTATTGATAATTGTAACCTCTTATTTTTTCGGGTTATATATCACTAATTTCTCACAATATAATAAGCTTTACGGCTCCATTGGTGCACTTTTAATATTGCTTTTTTACCTGTGGCTAAATAGTAATATTCTACTCATGGGCTATGAATTAAATGCCTCCTTGAATCGTTTAAGAAAAGGGTTTTAATATGAAGGATTTTTTTATAGACGTTATATTGCCTATTCCGCTTGAAAAGAGCTTTACGTATCGTATAACAATTGCCGAATCAGAATTTATTAAGCCTGGTATGCGTGTGTCTGTTCCTTTTGGAAAAAGTAAAATTTACACCGGAATTGTTCAAGCTATCCATACCAACGAACCTTTAATTTATGAAGCGAAAGATATTCATCAAATTTTAGACGAAACACCAATTGTTACTCAAGCGCAATTCCGTTTATGGGAATGGATGTCCAACTATTACATGTGTACAGTTGGCGATGTGATGCGAGCTGCCCTTCCGGGTGCTTTTATTTTAGATAGTGAAACCATTATTTCCAAAAATATGACTTTGGAAATTAATGAGGCCGATTTAAAGGACGACGAATTCCTAATCTACGAGGCATTACAGCATCAAACCTCATTAAAAATCCAAGACATTAGTAATATTGTCGATAAAAAAAATGTGCTTCCATTAGTGAAACGCTTGTTAGAAAAAGAAGCAATTTCAGTTCATGAAGAAATTTTTGATAAATATAAACCCAAATTGGTCCGTTATGTAAAACTTCAAAATACGTTTCATTCCCAAGCTGCGTTACAGGAGTTATTAGAAGATTTAAGTCGCGCGCCCAAACAACGCGATGTGGTAATGACCCTATTTTCATTAACCGCTAAATCAAAAAAGCCCATTCCAGTTTCCGATTTAACAACAGCTAGCAACAGCTCATCAGCCATTGTAAAGTCTTTGATAGATAAGGAGATTCTGGAGGAGTATTTTGTACAAACAGACCGTGTGCAGTATGATGATCAGGAAACCGAAGGTTCCAAACATTTAAACGAAGCGCAAGACGTGGCAATGAAAGATATTTTAGAATCCTTCCAAAGTCAGAATATTGTTTTGCTACATGGCGTAACATCATCTGGGAAAACAGAAATATATGTCAAGCTTATTGAAAATGCATTGCAGCAAGGAAAACAGGTGTTGTATTTGCTTCCAGAAATTGCGCTTACCACGCAATTAGTATCCAGATTACAGAATTATTTTGGTGAGCAAGTGGCGGTTTACCATTCTAAATATTCCAGCAACGAACGTGTTGAGGTTTGGAATCAGGTTTTAAGTAACTCCCCAAAAGCCCAAGTTATTTTGGGTGCGCGATCGTCTGTGTTGTTACCTTTTCACGATTTAGGCTTAATAATTGTGGATGAAGAACACGAACAGTCCTACAAACAATTTGATCCTGCACCACGATATCATGCCCGGGATACCGCAATTGTTTTAGCAAGTGTTTTCAAAACCAAAACATTATTAGGTTCAGCAACACCAAGTCTGGAAAGCTATTTTAATGCGCAACAGCAAAAATATGGATTGGTAGAATTAACCACCCGTTTTAATGATGTGTTGATGCCTGATATTGAATTGGTAGATATAAAGGACAAGCAGAAGCGTAAACGGATGAAAGGCCATTTCAGTGATCGGTTAATAGAAGAAATGACGGAAACCTTGGAAGATGGTCATCAAATTATCTTGTTTCAAAACCGGAGAGGATATTCGCCAATTATTGAATGTGAAACCTGTGGGCATTCGCCGCAATGTCCAAGTTGTGACGTGAGTTTAACCTATCATCAATATCGCGATCAGTTGCGTTGTCACTATTGTGGGTATCACAGTGTCATGATTAAAAATTGCGAAGCTTGTGGCAGCGTGGAATTAGATAATAAAGGTTTCGGAACCGAACAGGTAGAGAAGGAGGTAAGCATCCTGTTTCCAGATTATAAAGTAGCGCGTATGGATTTAGACACCACACGAGGTAAGTATGGTTACGAAAAAATTATTACCACCTTTGAAAATCAAGAAGTGGATATTTTAGTGGGAACACAAATGCTTACCAAAGGATTAGACTTTAGAAACGTAAAATTAGTTGGTGTTATGAATGCTGATAACATGCTTAATTTTCCAGACTTCAGAGCCCATGAACGTAGTTTTCAGTTACTATTGCAGGTTTCAGGACGTGCAGGACGTACAGATAAGCGTGGGAAGGTATTAATCCAAACCTATAATCCGCATCATAATATTTTGCAACAGGTTTCTACTAATAACTATGTGCAAATGTTTAAAGAGCAGATGGACGACCGCTATAATTTTAAATATCCACCGGTTTATCGTTTGATAAAAATCACCCTAAAACACCGTGATTATAATAAGGTGAATGTTGGTGCCGATTGGTATGCTAAATCCTTACGACAGGTTTTTAAGCAGTATGTTTTAGGGCCAGAATTTCCGCCAGTTTCTAGAATTAGAAATCAATATCATAAAAATATATTGGTTAAAATTCCGAATAAACAATCGCTGGCCAAAACAAAAGCGGCTATTTTAAAAATTAATACGAGTTTTTCGAGCGTAAAGGATTTTAGGCCAATTCGCGTCATTCTGAATGTAGATAATTATTAGAAGGATGGTATTACAAAGCAAAAAAAATCCTGATGTTTACATCAGGAATTTTATTAAATATTGTTTAGTGCATCGACCAATTGGGTCTTTTTATTTCGACTTAAAGGAATTTCATAAGCGCCAACTTCAACGTTTTTACTATTAAAACGGTCCACTTTATCTAAATTCACGATATACGATTTATGAATCCTTAAAAATTTTCCTTCAGGAAGTTCATGTTCAAAAGCTTTCATCGTAGAAAGGACAACAAGACTCGTTTCTTCCGTAACTAATTTTACATAATCGCCAAGTGCTTCAATCCACTTAATATCTTTAATATAGACTTTACGTTTTTTCAGGTTACTTTTCACAAAAATGTGTTCACCTTCAGTTTCGTTAAAATCTAATTTAAGTTTATGCTGTTCAACGGCTTTATCAACAGCTGTGTTAAAGCGCTCTCGTGTAATAGGTTTGTGTAAATAATCCGTAGCATCATAATTAAATGCTTTAAAGGCGTATTCCGTTTTGCCTGTTACAAATATAATTTGGGGTTTGTTATTTAAAACGTCCAACAATTCAAAACCATTTAATACAGGCATTTCAATATCCAAGAAAATTAAGTCTACTTTATGGGTATTTAAGCCGTTTTTGGTTTCTAACGCACTATTGTACTCGGCAATTAAATTAAGTGAGGGGTGATTTTCAATTAATTTAACAATCGAGAGACGTTGAATCGCGGAGTCGTCAACTACTACACAGTTTAATGTCATAACATTTTGTTTTATTTCGGTTAAGATATCGACAATAGTACAAAAAATTCGGTTAAAAACCAAATAACACCGATAAAACGTTTATTTTAACATTTCATTAACAAGATTTCATTGAAATAATAAAAATACGAATATACTTTGAAATTATGTTGTAATATATGAAATAAATAATTACTTTTGCACCCATTTTTAACTATAAAATTTAGATTTTTATGAATCATTATGAAACTGTTTTCATCTTAAATCCCGTTTTATCTGAAGTTCAGATAAAGGAAACAGTACAGAAATACGAAGATTTTCTTGTTTCTAAAGGAGCGAAGATGATATCCAAAGAGGATTGGGGCTTAAAAAAATTAGCCTACCCAATTCAAAACAAAAAAAGTGGTTTTTATCACTTATTCGAATATCAAGTTGATGGCGAAGTTATCAATCCATTAGAAGTAGAGTTTAGACGTGATGAGCGTTTTATGCGTTACTTAACGGTAGCTTTAGATAAGCATGCTGTAGCTTGGGCAGAAAGAAGAAGAGTTAAACTTAAAGAAAAAGCGTAATTATGTCATCTATAGAGCAACAAGCAAAAGGAAAAAAAGACGGTGAAATTAGATATTTAACACCGTTAAATATAGACACCAACAAAGCGAAAAAATACTGTCGTTTTAAGAAATCTGGTATCAAGTATGTGGATTATAAAAATCCAGACTGGTTATTAGGATTTGTAAATGAACAAGGTAAAATTTTACCAAGACGTTTAACAGGAACTTCTTTAAAATACCAAAGAAAAGTATCTGTGGCTGTAAAAAGAGCACGTCATTTAGCATTAATGCCATACGTGGCCGATTTATTAAAATAAAACACTCATAACAATGGAACTTATATTAAAACAAGACGTTGAAAATCTAGGATTTAAAGACGATGTTGTAACTGTAAAGAATGGTTATGGGAGAAATTATTTAATTCCTCATGGTCAAGCTATTTTAGCAACTGCTTCTGCAAAGAAAGTATTAGCTGAAAACTTAAAACAACGTGCATTTAAAGACAAGAAAATTATTGATGACGCTACTAAAATTGCTGAAGCTATCAAATCTTTAGAGATTAAGATTACGGCTAAAGCTACAGAAGGTGCATCAGCTGGTGATAAATTATTTGGTTCAATTACCAAAGCAGATTTAGTTGAAGCTTTTGAAAAAGAAGGACACACTATTGATAAGAAATTTATTACTATCACAGGTGGTAGTATTAAGCGTTTAGGTCAGTATGATGCGGTTATTCGTTTACATAGAGAAGTAACTGTAGAATTACCATTCGAGGTTATTGCACAAGCGTAATTTAACACTTTGCATAGTATAATAAAAACCGTTTAGAATGGCTCTAAACGGTTTTTTTAATGGCCATTTTTAAAGATTATTACCCGAAACCTGTTACCATGAGATTATCAATCATACTCGTTTTTTTCGTCCTTTTTTCATGTAAGGATAAAACAAAGGAACCAAATCAATCCCTTCCAACTAAAGAAGCGGTTGGTTCTACTTTAAGTCCTTCTGCTTTAATAAAAGCCTTTCAATACCAACCCCAAGCATCACCTTTAATAAGTGTGCATAGAGGTGGCGTTGGATTGGCTAATTATCCCGAAAACTGTTTAGAAACTATTAAATATGTAAATGATAGTATAGCAGCCGTTTTTGAAATTGATGTGGCTAAAACTAAAGATGGCATCTTGGTTTTAATGCATGACCATACATTGGATCGTACAACCACAGGAACTGATAAATTAACAAACTATACTTTTAATGAGCTTCAAGCCTTTTATTTAATTGATGACTTTGGAACTCGTACCAATTTTAAAATCCCAAAATTTACAGAAGTTCTTAAATGGTCCAAAGCGAATAATGCCATATTAACCATTGATATTAAGAAAAGTGTCGATGTGGCGGAGGTTATTCAAGCCATTCGCGAAAATAACGCTGAAGATATTTCTATAATTATCACGTATGATATGGAACAAGCTAATAAAGCATATCAACTAGCACCCGATTTATTATTGTCTGTTTCTGCTAGGAATCAACAAGAATTAAATTGGTTATTAGAATCTGAAATTCCTACACATAATATGATTGCTTTTACGGGAACCAGATTATCTGATACCACCTTATACAATAAGTTGCATAAAAAAGGAATTAAAACCATGTTAGGAACGTTGGGTAACTTGGACAAGCAAGCGGAAACCAAAGGCGACTCTCTTTATTTGAAATGGCAAAAGTTAGGTATTGATGTCTTTGCAACCGATAGACCATTTGAAGCTGCCAACGCCTTGAATATTTTAAAATAATAGCATAATAAATAATGAGTACCATGA
Organism: Bizionia sp.; assembly: GCF_048259285.1. NCBI lineage: Bacteria > Pseudomonadati > Bacteroidota > Flavobacteriia > Flavobacteriales > Flavobacteriaceae > Bizionia > Bizionia sp. The sequence continues at coordinate 9,137 of NZ_JBLXHU010000037.1, forward strand.
AATACGCAAGATTAACCAAAGAACAATTTGAAGAATTACATCAAGAGTTTATAAATTTTCTAGCGACACAGACCATCACAGCCGATGAGTGGAACGATATTAAAATTAATAAACCTGAAGTGGCTGAACAGGAACTAGACGTGTTTAGTGATTTGGTTTGGGAGGGTGTTTTAAACAAAGTCGTATATATTGAGCATATTTCGCCACAACAAATGCACTTATTTCATTTAAAAAACGATATAATGCACTTGATAGCTGTGAAGCTTAAAAACCCAATCGATTTAACCACAACAGACGGATTTAATTGGTTGCGTGAGAACTTAATGGATGATGATGTAGAGTTTCTTCAAGCCAAAAAAGAATATTCAGAAGATAAAAATGTCGATAAATTTCAACTCATTCAACAAGGCGGTGTAATTACTAAAGGCGACTTGTTTCAGTATTTAGATAGACTGATTAATTAATAGTAGCATTGTCTTTGCGAAAAATTGCGATAGGAGAGAAGTGGCAATTTGTTGAATTGATTCCCAATAATTATTAAAAAGATAATTACGCTTATTTAAAGTAAAAAGAGCGTAATGACAGCTGATTATTAATTATTTTTGTTAAGAAGTTAGTATAAATAAGTCCTGATGTTTGTCGGGATTAAAAAGAGATTTCCACTTTCGTGGTAAAAGATTATGGCACAAAAACCAAGCATACCAAAAGGCACGCGCGATTTTAATCCAGAGCAAGTAGCCAAGCGTAATTATATATTTCAAACCATCCAAAAACAATTTGAAGCTTTTGGATTTCAACCTATAGAAACCCCTAGTTTTGAAAATTCGGATACCCTTATGGGAAAATATGGCGAAGAAGGGGATCGGTTGATTTTTAAGATTTTGAATTCTGGAGATTATTTGAATAAGGTTGATGATGGGTTGTATTCTGAAAAGGACTCTAATAAAATAACAGCTAGCATTTCTGAAAAAGCGCTTCGTTACGATCTTACCGTTCCCTTTGCGCGATACGTGGTACAACACCAAAATGAGATTGAGTTTCCATTTAAGCGCTACCAAATGCAACCAGTTTGGCGCGCGGATAGACCGCAAAAAGGACGTTTTAGAGAATTTTTCCAGTGTGATGCCGATGTGGTTGGATCAACCTCCCTATGGCAAGAAGTGGAATTCGTACAATTATATGACAGCGTTTTTTCGGCATTAAAACTGGAAGGTGTTACCATAAAAATTAACAACCGTAAAATATTATCGGGTATTGCCGAAGTTATTGGTGCCAGTGATAAACTTATCGATTTTACCGTTGCTTTAGATAAATTGGACAAAATAGGCGAGGAGAAGGTAAAAGCAGAAATGTTGGAAAAAGGCATTTCGCAAGACGGTATTAATACATTACAGCCGTTGTTTACATTGTCTGGCGACTTCAATTCGCAAATAGAGCAACTTAAAACTATTTTAAACAGTTCAGAAGATGGTAGAAAAGGTATTGAAGAATTGGCATTTATTGATAAAGCCATTTCAGAACTCGGTCTACAATCTGCCAAATTACAATTGGACGTTACTTTAGCGCGTGGTTTAAATTATTATACAGGCGCTATTTATGAAGTCTCTGCACCAGAAGGTGTCAATATGGGATCCATAGGTGGAGGTGGTCGTTATGACGATTTGACGGGAATTTTTGGTATGCCTGATATGAGTGGTGTTGGAATTAGTTTCGGGTTAGACCGCATTTATTTAGTATTAGAAGAACTGAATTTATTTCCAGAAACGGTGACTAAAAATATTGATGTTTTGTTTATTAATTTTGGAGAGGCGGAAGCGTTATTTAGTTTGAAAGCTATTAAACAATTACGTTCTTATGGTATAAATGCCGAATTGTATCCAGATAATGCTAAAATGAAAAAGCAAATGAATCATGCTAATAAGCGCCAAATTCCTTTTGTGGTTTTAGTTGGTGATAATGAAATGGAGCAGGGCAAGTACACACTTAAAAACATGGCTTTAGGAGATCAATTTGAATTAACACTTCAGGAACTGGTTGAAAAATTTGCCTAGCAATGCTTCAATTGGAGTTAACTATATAAGGTAAAAACAAAAGCCTTGGAACTATTTCCAAGGCTTTTGTAGTTTAGTGGTTGGTTTGCTATTAATTCACGATTACTTTTTTGGTAATTATGCTACCATCGGTTTTTTCAAGGTTAATGATATACGAGCCTGTACTTAAACCATGCACTTTAATTTCTTGGTAGTTGGTGTCTTCTAATGTATCGATTCGGATAACAGACTGACCTATAATATTGAACATTTCAGCAGCATCTAAACGTACCATTTTCGGGTTGTGAATAATGATGCTTCCTTTGGCGTTCGCGAAGTAAACTTGTAAGTTTTCTTGCGCCGTAACATCTTCCGTACCTAACGAGTTGCCGTCTCTAAATGTAATTTCGAAACGATCAGCATATTCGCCAGCATCTAAATAAAATTCATAGTCACCATCCGTGCGTAAGTTATGGTATATATCCAATGCAATATCATGTACATATATCTCTAAATCACTTGGAATATTTTCTAAATTATCAATAGTTATGTTATTTAACCCGTCATCTCTAGTTACGATGTTTAATGGTAGCACAGTATCTTCCGTAAAGGAATTAATGCCTTGAATTGTGTACTTATCTGCATGAATTACCCAGGCCATTTCGTCTATTTGGACTTCATTTAGTAAGCCATCAAATCCCCAATCGTAATCTATAGAAGCACGATCATCAGCAGTTACTAATAATTGTCTGTGAATGGTATTCACGGAGTTAAAACCTAATCGGATTTTCATTCGTGAATCAACCACATCAATATTATCTTCTGTAGATCTCATAAATACAGAGCCTGTACCACCTTCTTTTTGAAATCTCCGTTGTCCGTTATTAAATACCACGCTACCATTAGACTCACCGGCAACAAAGAAACCTTGTCCAACCGGAATATAACGTCCTGGCGTTTTAGTAGCTGTGCCACCAGTTCCACCATCCGGATGATTAGTACCCATAGATGCGGCAGGTGTACCACCAGAGAAATTATAAGTACCGTAACCACCTTGGTATTCAGCGGTAACATGTGAGCCGCCGCCCCAATGTTCCCAGAAATATAGCGTACCACTAATAGCTGGATTTGCTCCAGATCCTGAAATGGTAGGGCCGTTATCCGTTATAAATTGTTCCGCATCAATGGCAGAAGCATACGGGTTACCTACTAAATATTCATTTCCAGCATTAATAGTTAAGCCAACATTTCCGTTATTCGGTTTTCCGTCAAACACATAGTTTTGCTCTAAAGAAACAACACCAGCAGTATTGGCAACACCTTTCATAGTAAAGCCTTCTCCAGCTAATAATGTTCCTGTATTTCTAACGTGCTGCCAAGACGCGTAATTATCTGCAATACGGTTATTGTATTTCCATATCCAATAATGAGCAATTTTAAGATCGGCATCACTATTAGAACCATTATATCCACCTACATAAGTTATGTTTGCAGGTACTCCTGATGATGTACCATCTTTCATAATGTTATTATTCAACGAATAACTAAAATTATTTGGATTTGCCGTAGCTGTATTTCCTACAGGCGCACTCCAATAATTATATGTGAAAACATCAAGTGTACCTTGTTGATCTTTTTCAAGAGAACCTGAAATACCAACATTTAAATCACTGTCAATGGTTTGTATTAATTGCGATTCGCCTTCTAAATCTATTTTTCCTAATAAATTTAAGTAGTGTGTTACTGTAATACCATTTCCTGTTTCGGTCGTGTTATCACCGTCTAAAGTTAATTCACTAGACTCTACAAATAAGGCTAATAGGTTTCGGTTTCCTAAATTTCCTGCTGTTAAACTGCTATTGCTCATAGTTACGTTGTCATCAACTTCAACAATGTTCCAGTCTACAGTAATTGTGTTATCCACTATTGAGTTGGCGCCAGGTATGGTTTGTAAATTTCCATTTAACCAAGTCGTATGCAGGCTCCAATCACTCGTTCCCGTACCGATGGTTTTATAAGGTAATGGGGCCGTTTGTCTATCTACCGTTCTTAAGCTACGTAAAGCACCTTGGTGGCCATTACCAGATTCATCTTTCGTGTTGGTATACGTGTAAGTAGACATTGGGTAATAACCAGCCAAGCTAGACCAAGGAATAGCAGCAACTTCATCTTTTGTAGGTGTTACGCCTTTACTCAAGAAATAAGCCCCTCCAACAAATCCAGAGTTGTTTGCAATTTCCTGATTCATGATATAACGCAATTGTTTAACCGTTAAAGCTGTATTCCAAACACGTACCTCGTCTATATTTCCATTAAAAAATGCTTGAGGCGTCAATTTAGATGCCGCGCCAATATAAAACGATTGGTCTGTATTATTAGGAGCTGATTTGGCCGCTTGTTTATCTAATATGCCATCAATATATATATAAGCAGTTCCACCTTGATAAATAACAGCAACTTGATGCCATTCGTTTTCAGGGATAATGGTATTAGAAGTTGTGGTTTGTATGGCTCCAGAAGCTGTTTTCCAAGACGCTTCAAACTGACCAACAGTGTTTATTTTTAAGTCGTAACCTTCAGTAAATGCGGCATCACGTTTAGAAACGATAGACTTATTCAAAGAGTTTACATCACGTCTAATCCATGATGAAATAGTAAAGGCCGTTGGGTTAACATCCAAAGCATCTTCCATGTCCATATAGTTTGATGTTCCATTGAAATATACTGAACGTTCAAAGGTACGCTCTGGTGCCCAACCAAATGTGATATATTTGGTGTCATCAAAATCATAATTCGTTTTTAAAATAGCTTCACCTAATTCGTTTGTGCCTTCTGTCATAACGCGGTAATCGGCTGTTGGATCAAAGTTTGGTGTATCTGAAATAAACATTAAATAACGACCGTTAGGCGGTGTTGCAGTTCTTACAGCGCTTCTTAAAATTGCGACTTCTACAGAAGGAATATCACCTCCAGAACCAACATTCTCGACAACTTTCCATGTTCTGCTTATTGCAGAAAATGACACATCCGTTGTTAAAGCTGGTGAAATAGACGAACTCATATTTACCGTAATATCTGGTGAGGCTGTATCTAAATCAATACCATTATTACCCCAAACCAAGAACTCTTTATCTTCTAATTCTGAATTGGTATTTAAATTATTGGTGTTAGAAATAGCGCCCATACCTATGGTTAAAACACCTTGTGCTCTAAAACCACCATCTATAGCGTTATTAACACTACGAGATTGTTTTTGTAATAAATCAGATGCATCATCACGACCTATTCCGGCAATATCATAGTTGAAAACATCTTCTGCTGGTGTGCCTGTATTAGCGTCCCAAATCAGTGTTCCATCACTATCTACGTAATCTTGGGATGTGCCATTAACCCCCAATGTAATGCCATATTTAATGGCTAAATAGGATTGGATACGGTTGCGTTCTTGGGTGAGATTGGCATCATCTTTTTTAGCCGAATATGTAATTACTTCAGCAATTCTACCCTCATAACTACCTTTAAATGCTTCACTTCTTCCTAAAAAGTATCTAGAGTTGGAAACATTTTCAAATTGTGGCACTCCGACTTCTGTATTTCCTATGTCATTAGCATTATATAATAACACACTACTTGTAGGGGAGTTTGAATTGTTTTTAGAGTTTATAATACCTACATTGTTATAGTTGTCTGTTAAGCCAGTATGTGCAATTCCGTAACCTCTATCAGCTACTGGTACAGTTGAAGTTGATGTTGTATTAACACAATATGAGATAATTTCATTATCAAATCGTACAGAATATCTACCATAGCCAATACCAGATCCATCTCGTTCATCAGTTACAGGATCAATATCTCCACAAAAAACATCCATACTAGCTAAAGATGAAGTTACATTCACATCCGGAATAACCACGAGAAACATATCTTGTGTATAAAAACCTTCTGTTCCGACTAATGTATTTCTATTGGTGTCCGAATAACCAAAATCTTCTCCTGCCGTGTCATAATCATTATCAAAATCTACAACAGGATTAAAATTAACATTAAATAAAGGGGCATCGCGGTAGGTTGGTTCTAATCCTGTCGGTGCTGTAGCATTAGCGCCTCGGCCTTGATCTGCCCAAAGCGATACAGGTTGACCAGTGGTATAACCCAATCCATCTGTTCCTTTTAACCACAAAGCTAAATCGTTAGTAACGCCGCCTGGACCTTCGGTTAAAGGTGCGACGCCTGTACCTTGTACTCTGAAATTATAAGGGTTTTCGTTACTATCATTATTGTCTATTGAAATATTAGCAGTAACAGTGCCAGCAGCTGAAGGTGCAAAACGAACGACAAATGTTCGGCTAGCTCCAGCAGCAATAGTGCTTCCCCCAGGTTGTGTTAAAATTGTAAAAGCTGCACTTCCGGAAATATCAACTAGCGGTGATCCACCGGTTAAATTTAAAGTAGCTGTTCCTCGATTGTGTATGGTAAATGTATGATCTGTTGTAGATCCTATTTCTACTGAACCAAATTCAGTATCATCGGCAGTAGATGGTGTAGTATCACCATCAGGTATGGAGATTGTTAGTCCTGTGATGTCTATTTCTGGTTGAGGAACCGCTATGTTTCCTTCAATTAATATTTCATCAAAAGCGACACCTGTATTAGTTATGCTGCCGTCTGAAGCAAATAAAATTCTAAACCTAACTTGTGTACTCGTTTCAAAATTTATATTCTCCGTTGACAAATTAAGATTTCGTGTTATCCAACCTGTACTATTTCCTGACCAACCATCTTCACCATTATTGAAGGCATCCACATCCGTGTCATTATACCAATTGGTATTAGTAACGGATCCTAAATCACTCCACGTAGAACCGTTATTAAGCGAGTACTCTATTTTCATACCGTCATAGGCTGCTTCCGTTTCGTACCAGATATCAATTTCTAAATTTAGATTGGTATAACCACTTAAGTTTATAGCAGGACTAGTTGCTGTTATAAATGTATTGTTGTTATATTGAGATGTGTCTTTCCTAGAATGAATATAATTTCCCGTATTACCCGTGTTATGAGATACGTTTGTGCCTCTTAACCATTCACCAGTTCCAGATCCCGACGAAGAAACAGTCCAGCCCCCAAAACTACTTTGGAAGTTTTCTGAATAAAGGGTTGTTTGAGAGAATGAGTAACTTGAAAATAAAAGTACACTAAATAGCAATAGGTACTTTCGTACTTGGATAGTAGAATTTTTCATAAGTAGTCAATTTATTAGTTTTGGGACTAATTAATTTTTATTAATAGCTTGGGGACAAATATAAGAGAAATATTCCATGAAATGCAAATATAATCGACGAAATGCAAATATAATCTTTAACTCATTGATTTTCAATGTGATAAAAATGGCAGATTTTTGTAGACCTGCCATGATTTTATCACTTAATTGATTATTAGAACCTTATCAACTTTTTAACCACGCTATAACCATTGTTTTTATTAATTAATTTTATAAAGTATGGACCTTGTTGTAATTTGTCTAATCCTTGAACCGTCAGGGTTCCTTGTTTACCAGATTGTATTTGGTTATACACCAATCTGCCATTTACGTCGAAAAGTTGAATTGTAAATAGATCATTAGCAATAGACGTCGGTAAACTGATTTGTATATAATTGTTAAACGGATTTGGCTGAATGCTTACATTCTCATAATCAAATGTGGGGTTACTTAATGTGGATTCCATAACCGTAACTATGGCGTTACAATTTGACGTGTTTCCACTGTTATCTGTTACGGTAAATACCACATTGTTGTCGCCAATGTCATTCGAATCAAATGTATTAGGGGTAACAGAAATAGTATCTATTCCACAAGCATCAGTTGATCCATTATCAATTTGATCAGCTGTAATTGTGGCATTTCCAAATGCATCTAATTCAACCGTTATATTCTGAATATTACAAACAGGATCTACAGTATCCCCATCATTAGTAACATCCCAAACACAGGTTGCCGTATTAAAGGTTGCTGTTTCCCAACATTCTAAACTAGTTGGTTCCGTAGGTTGCGTTCCTTGATTCTCCCAAGTACAGTTACCTACATTAAATACGTAATTATCCCAACAGTTTGTCGCCGTTGGTTGAGCAGGTTGGGACCCTTGGTTCTCCCAAGAACAGTTTCCTACATTAAACACATAGTTATCCCAACAGTTTGTTGCTGTTGGTTCAGCAGTTTGTGAGCCTTGGTTTTCCCAGGTACAGTTACCCGTGTTGAATACGTAATTATCCCAGCAGTTCGTTGCGGTTGGTTCCGTAGGTTGTGACCCTTGATTCTCCCAAGTACAGTTCCCGGTGTTGAATACATAATTATCCCAGCAGTTGGTTGCTGTTGGTTCAACAGGTTGTGTTCCTTGATTCTCCCAAGTACAGTTGCCTGTGTTGAATACGTAGTTATCCCAACAGTTTGTAGCTGTTGGTTCAACAGGTTGTGTTCCTTGGTTCTCCCAAGTACAGTTGCCGGTATTGAATACATAGTTATCCCAGCAGTTTGTTGCCGTTGGTTCCGCAGGTTGTGACCCTTGGTTTTCCCAAGAACAGTTGCCTGTGTTGAATACATAGTTATCCCAACAGTTTGTTGCTGTTGGTTCAGTCGGTTGCGTTCCTTGGTTTTCCCAAGAACAGTTTCCTAAATTAAATACGTAATTATCCCAGCAGTTGGTTGCTGTTGGTTCAACAGGTTGTGTTCCTTGGTTTTCCCAAGAACAGTTGCCTGTGTTGAATACATAGTTATCCCAACAGTTTGTTGCTGTTGGTTCAGTCGGTTGCGTTCCTTGATTCTCCCAAGTACAGTTTCCTACATTAAACACATAGTTATCCCAACAGTTCGTTGCCGTTGGTTCAACAGGTTGTGACCCTTGGTTTTCCCAAGTACAGTTATCGGTGTTGAATACATAGTTATCCCAGCAGTTCGCAGCGGTTGGTTCAGCAGGTTGCGTTCCTTGGTTCTCCCAAGTACAATTCCCGGTGTTGAATACATAGTTATCCCAACAGTTCGTAGCTGTTGGTTCAGTCGGTTGCGTTCCTTGGTTTTCCCAAGAACAGTTTCCAGAGTTGAATACATAATTATCCCAACAGTTTATTGCGGTTGGTTCCGCAGGTTGCGACCCTTGATTTTCCCAAGTACAGTTGCTGGTGTTGAATACAAAGTTATCCCAACAGTTTATTGCCGTTGGTTCCGCAGGTTGAGAGCCTTGGTTCTCCCAAGTACAGTTGCCGGTGTTGAATACGTAGTTATCCCAACAGTTGGTTGCTGTTGGTTCAACAGGTTGCGTTCCTTGGTTTTCCCAAGAACAGTTTCCAGAGTTGAATACATAATTATCCCAGCAGTTCGCAGCGGTTGGTTCAACAGGTTGTGTTCCTTGGTTTTCCCAAGTACAGTTGCCGGTGTTGAATACATAGTTATCCCAGCAGTTTGTTGCCGTTGGTTCCGCAGGTTGTGAGCCTTGATTCTCCCAAGTACAGTTTCCTACATTAAACACATAGTTATCCCAACAGTTGGTTGCTGTTGGTTCAACAGATTGTGTTCCTTGGTTTTCCCAAGTACAGTTTCCTGTGTTGAATACATAATTATCCCAACAGTTTGTTGCTGTTGGTTCAGCAGGTTGCGTTCCTTGGTTCTCCCAAGTACAATTCCCGGTGTTGAATACATAGTTATCCCAACAGTT
>NZ_JBLXHU010000037.1:18972-19842 GCF_048259285.1 Bizionia sp.
GGTTCAACAGATTGTGTTCCTTGGTTTTCCCAAGTACAGTTTCCTGTGTTGAATACATAATTATCCCAACAGTTTGTCGCGGTTGGTTCAACAGGTTGTGTTCCTTGGTTTTCCCAAGTACAATTTCCGGTGTTGAATACATAATTATCCCAACAGTTCGTAGCCGTTGGTTCAACAGGTTGCGTTCCTTGGTTTTCCCAAGAACAGTTTCCTACATTAAATACGTAGTTATCCCAACAGTTCGTAGCCGTTGGTTCAACAGGTTGTGACCCTTGGTTTTCCCAAGTACAGTTGCCGGTATTGAATACATAGTTATCCCAGCAGTTCGTTGCGGTTGGTTCCGTAGGTTGTGACCCTTGGTTCTCCCAAGTACAGTTATCGGTGTTAAACACATAATTATCCCAGCAGTTCGTCGCTGTTGGTTCAGTCGGTTGCGTTCCTTGGTTTTCCCAAGAACAATTCCCGGTGTTGAATACGTAATTATCCCAGCAGTTTGTCGCCGTTGGTTCAACAGGTTGTGTTCCTTGGTTCTCCCAAGTACAGTTGCCGGTGTTGAATACATAGTTATCCCAACAGTTGGTTGCGGTTGGTTCAGTGGGTTGCGTTCCTTGATTTTCCCAAGAACAGTTTCCTACATTAAATACGTAGTTATCCCAACAGTTGGTTGCGGTTGGTTCCGCAGGTTGCGACCCTTGGTTTTCCCAAGTACAGTTCCCAGTGTTGAATACATAGTTATCCCAGCAGTTTGTTGCTGTTGGTTCAACAGGTTGTGTTCCTTGATTCTCCCAAGTACAGTTGCCGGTGTTGAATACGTAGTTATCCCAACAGTTGGTTGCGGTTGGTTCAGCAGGTTGTGACCCTTGGTTTTCC
>NZ_JBLXHU010000038.1:0-19825 GCF_048259285.1 Bizionia sp.
AAAAAGTATTGTCGTTTCAAGAAATCTGGAATCAAGTATGTTGATTATAAAGATCCAGACTTCTTATTAAAGTTTGTAAACGAGCAAGGTAAAATTTTACCACGTCGTTTAACAGGAACTTCTTTAAAATACCAAAGAAAAGTATCTGTAGCTGTAAAAAGAGCACGTCATTTAGCATTAATGCCTTACGTAGCAGATTTATTAAAATAACATAATACTATAACAATGGAACTTATATTAAAACAAGACGTTGAGAATTTAGGATTTAAAGACGATATTGTAACAGTTAAGAACGGTTATGGTAGAAACTTAATTCTCAAGGACAAGCGATTTTAGCAACTGTTTCAGCAAAGAAAGTTTAGCTGAAAACTTAAAGCAACGCGCTTTTAAGAAAGAAAGTAATTGACGAAGCAAACAAAACTGCTGAAGCAATTAAAGCTTTAGATATTAAAATTCAAGCAAAAGCAACTGAAGGTGCATCTGCAGGAGATAAATTATTTGGTTCTGTAACTAAATTGATCTTGTAGAAGCTTTTTGAAAAAGAAGGTCACACTATTGACAAGAAATTCATAAAACATCACTGGTGGTAACATTGCGTTTAGGACAGTACAATGCTGTTATACGTTTACACAGAGAAAACTTTTGAATTACCATTCGAGGTTATTGTAAGCTTAAACAATTTACATTATACTAAAAGCCTCAACCTTGTTGAGACTTTTTCTTTCATTCTAATCATAGTAAATAAATTTTCATGAAGTATTCAAGACTTACAAAGAACAATTTGAAGAGTTACATAAAGAATTTATAAACTTTCTAACAACACAATCTATAACAGCCGACGAATGGGAAGATATTAAAACCAATAAACCAGAGGTTGCAGAGCAAGAACTAGACGTTTTTAGTGATTTGGTTTGGGAGGCGTATTATTAAAGTAACTTATATAGAGCATATTTCACCACAACAAATGCATTTGTTTAACTTGAATGACTACACACGTTATTGCCGTAAAACTTAATACACCAATAGACTTAACAACAAGAGAAGGTTTTGATTGTTACGAGAAAATTTAATGGATGAAAATGTAGAGTTTTTACAAGCAAAAAGACTACTCTGAAGACAAACATGCCGACAAGTTTAAGCCATTCAGCAAGGTGGAGTCATTACAAAAGGCGACTTATGCAGTGTCTTAAAAACATAAACTAATAAACTTATTCTGAATAGGCAAACGCCTATTTTCAAATTAAAACCATTATTTTTGTTTTATCATATCAAGAAACATCAAAGGTATGTATATTTAATAATATAAAGAGATTTTCATACGTGAAAAATTACTATAGCACAAAACCAAGCATCCCTAAAGGTACTAGAGATTTTAATCCAGAACAAGTAGCAAAACGAAACTATATTTTTAATACCATTCAAACACAATTTGAACGTTTTGATTTCAACCCATTGAGACACCAAGTTTTGAAAATTTGACACCGTAATGGGAAAATATGGTGATGAAGGTGATCGTTTGATTTTCAAAATATTAATCAGAGATTTTTTAAAAAAAGTAAATGATACACTTTATGAGAAAAGATTCTGAAAAATAACACCTAAAATATCTGAAAAAAGCACTTCGTTAGACTTAACCGTACCTTTTGCAAGATATGTGGTACAACATCAAACGAGTAGAGTTTCGTTTAAGCTATCAAATGCAACCTGTTTGGCGTGCCGACAGACCACAAAAGGACGTTTCAGAGTTTTATCAATGTGATGCAGATGTTGTAGGTTCTACGTCGTTGTGGCAAGAAGTGAGTTTGTACAGTTGTATGATGCCGTTTTACTGCTTTAAAGCTAGATGGAGTTACTATTAAAATTAACAACAGAAAAATTCTTCGGTGTTGCTGGAATTGGAGCAAGTGATGAAAACATAGATTTTACTGTAGCGCTTGATGCTTGATAAGATAGGTGAGGAAAAAGTAAAAGAAGAAATGTTGAGCAAAGGTATTCCGCAAACAGGAATAGATGAATTACAACCTTTGTTTTCGTTATGGTGATTTTGCAACACAAATTAATCAGCTTGAAACTATATTAAGTACATCTGATGAAGGAAAAAAGGTATTGAAGAATTAAATTTATTGATGCTGCAATTTCTGAATTAGGATTAAGTACAGCCAAACTACAGTTAGATGTTACATTAGCACGCGGACTGAATTATTACACAGAGCAATTTTTGAAGTATCAGCACCAGAGGAGTAGCCATGGATCTATTGGTGGTGGTCGTTATGACGATTTAACAGGTATGTTTGGTTTAAGAATGTAAGTGTGTTGGTATTAGTTTTGGTTTAGACAGAATTTATTTAGTTCTAGAAGAATTAAACTTATTTCCAGAAACTGTTACTAAAAATATCGATGTACTCTTTATTAATTTTGAGATAAAGCTTTATTTAGCATGAAAGCTATTAAGAGTTGCGAGCAAATAACATAAACGCTGAACTTTATCCACGATGCAGCAAAAATGAAAAAACAGATGAATCACGCTAATAAGCGTAATATTCCTTATGTTGTTATAGTAGGAGAGAAGAGATAGAAACCAATACGTATGCATTAAAACATATGGCTTCTGGTGAACAATTATCAGTAACGCTCACACAATTAGTATCTCAATTATCATAGCAAAAGCCGAAACTTAATTTCGGGCTTTTTAATATAAATCCTTTAATCAGGCTTACTTTACCAATACTTTTTAGTGATTGTCGTATTATCATCATTTGTTTTAAGATGTAATATGTATGTTCCTGTACTAATTTTATTTGTTTTAAGTTCTACCGTGATTGCTGTTTCTAAATCATCAAAGGTATAGATAGATTGTCCCAAAATATTGAATACTTCAACAGATTTTAAATCTACTAATTTAGGGTTTTGAATAACAATACTTTACTGTTTGCATAGAAAACTTGCAGTGTATCTGCAATTTCATTTTCATCAACACTTAATAGATTGTCATCGTGAAATGTAATTTCAAAACGATCTAAATATTCTCCAGCTAAAGGAAAATCATAGTTGCTTTCTTAAATCGTGATAAATATTTAACTCTTTATCATTATTGCATAAATATTTAAATCATTAGGAACGTTTTCTAAAATATCAATTGTGATATTGTTCATTCCGTCAGTACTAGTATGTATTTCAGAGGAAGAATTGTTGTAGTTTTATTTCATTGATACCTTGTACGGTGTATTTTTATCTTCAATTGGCAAGCCATATCGTCTATTTGATATTCTTTATCATCAATTATTTCTGCATCAAATCCCCAGTCTTCACAGCTGTGCTCTATCATCAACTGTAACCAATAACTGTCTGTGAATGGTGTTTCAGAGTTGCCAATGCAGTTTCATTCTTTCATCAACAATTTCTTGTTGTTTTCGTAGTAGATGCTGAATTGCTGTTTTCATAAATACAAACGCTTGGATTCCTTCTTTTGAAATACTGTTGACCGTTATTGAAGTTTATGGTTCAAGTTATCACTTATTTACAAAGAACCCTTGTTCAACTGGGATATAACGTCCGGTGTTTTGTTCCGTTCCTACTTGTGCTACATCAGTCTGGTGTGCCATAGCTGCAGCAGGTACGCCACCAGAGAAATTGTATGTTCCGTAACCGCCTTGATATTCAGCAGTAACATGAGAACCGCCACCCCAATGTTCCCAGAAACATAGTGTTCCGCTTATGATCAGATTCATTTGAGATAAGTTCCACGAACTTTGATGAGTCTGTATAATCTAACCTAGCACCATTATCAGTATAAATTGTTCGGCATCTATGGCAGAAGCATAAGGGTTTCCAACAAGGTAATCGTTACCAGCGTTTATTGTTAGGTTAACATCGCCGTTGATAGGTTTTCCGTCAAACACGTAGTTTTGCTCTAATGACACTGTTCCGCCAGTATCAGTAACACCTTTCATAGTAAATCCTTCTCCGCTAAAATAGTACCTGTATTTCTAACGTGTTGCCGAGAAGAATAGTCACCACTTGTAAATTTCAAACTTCCAAATCAATAATGAGCAATACTCAAGCTTGGTGATGTGGCACCGTATAACACTAACAAACGTGATGTTGAAGGTGTAGCAGGTGTTGTTCCGTCTTAATATATTGTTATTTAGTGAGTAACTGTAGTTGTTTGACGCAGATGTTCCTGTACCAACAGAGAAGACCAATAGTTGTAAGTATAAAAATCTTGTGTTCCTTGGTCTTTTCTAGGCTTCTGAAGTTCCTACGACTAAATCACTATCTAAAGTTGAATAAGTTGAGATTCTCCTTCTAAATCTATTTTACCATCTGATTAAGGTAATGAGAAATTGTAACACCATAGCTGATTTTCGGTTGTATTGTCTCCATCTACTGTTAGTTCATTACTGTCAACAATAAAGCTAGTAAGTTTCTGTTTCAGCATTTACTGTAGCAAGTCCGCTATTATCCATAGTAATATTATGATTTGGTTTTAACAATATTCAGTCTACTGTTATAGTGTTGTCTACAATAAATTTGCACCTGGTTTAGTTTGCATGTTTCCATTTTCCCAAGTAGCATCTGCATCTGCAGACCACCACTAGCGGCAGAAATATAAGGTAATAGCGCAGTTTGTTTATCAACAGTTTTTAAGTTTCTTAAAGCACCTTGATGACCGTTACCAGATTCATCTTTTGTGTTTGTGTAGGTGTAGATAGACATAGGATAATATCCTGCTAAATCACTCCAAGGTAAAGTTGCAATATCATTTTTAGTAGGTGTGATACTTCTATTTACAAAATAAGATCCACCAACAAGGTTGAATTTTCTTTAATCTTGGTTCATGATATAGTGAGTTGATTAATGTCAAAGTTGTATTCCATACACGAACTCATCAATATTTCCGTGGAAAAATGCTTGAGGTGTATTTTTTATCAACAACAGCTATATAAAAAGATTGGTTTATTATGCCGAGAAGATAAGTTAGCCTCGTTGTCTAATAATCCATCAATATATAAGAAAGCTCGCGTACCGTTATAAATAACAGCTAATTGATGCCATTGATTTTTTGGAATTATTTGTATTAGAAGTTGGCTGATTGCATGCTTCAGAAGCCTTTTCCAAGATACTTGGAATTTTCCGTACTTGTTATTTTAAAGTCGTATCCTTCTATATGCTGCATTTCTTTTAAGAAGATAGAGGTGTTGTTCAATTAGTGTTTGCGTTTACCCATGCCGAAATTGTAAATCCTGTAGGGTTTAAGTCTAATGCATCTTCCATGTCTACGTAATCTGTAGAGCCATTGAAGTAAATAGATCTATAAACTCGCGTTAGGAGCCCAACCAAATGTGATATATTCATTGCCATCAAATCATAGCCCATATATAGCCTCCAGATTCTGTCATTACTCATAATCTGCAGAAGGATCAAAATTCCATTTTTAGATATAAACATTAAATATTTACCATCGGGAGGGTTAGCTGTTCTTACAGCACTCACAGGAATGGAAACCTCAACTTTTGGGATATCGCCACCATGTTCTTTTACTTTCCAAATACGTGGAATGCAGTAAAGGTAACAATTGTTTGTATGAAGGATCTCCTATATTGGCACTCATATCAACATTAACAACAGTTGGTTCACCGTTAATGTCAGCATTATTATTTCCACATTAAAAACTCTCTGTCATTTAATGTTGTTGTATTTGCTATATTTTCTTTGTTTGTATTATATGTGTCAGTTAGTGCCATGGTTAAAAATCACTTGTTGGTCCTAATCCATCAACTTCGTCATTTTTGACTTCTAGATTGTCGTTGATCTAATAAGGAGGCATCATCACGTCCATACAGCAACATCATAGTTGTGGCCTGCATTATCACTTGTATCCCAAATTATGATCCTTGAGAATCAATATAGTCTGCGTCATTTAATCTGTGATCTGCTAATCCGCTTGATGCATCTTGAAGTGTAACTCCGTATTTACAGCTAGATAGCTTTGTATTTTTTGTTGGTTAATAGCAGAGTTTGGCGATGTATATGAAATGATTTCGGTTATCATTCCATTCATTTGAGATGTTGTTCTTCCTGTATTACCACTTCGTCTGTACCTATAAGAAATTGTAAATTATTAAATTCATTAAAGTTTAGGTTGGTACGTTACCAGCTTGACCGGTAGTGTTATCAATACGTTTACCATTTTTATAAATTTCTGACAAAGTACCGAAGCGTTGGTTTTAACATTAACTATTATAGGGTGATTTCTATAAGTGTACTTGTTGAAGTAAAAGCTCTACCATAGGAGTGTCATTAGGTCCTGCATTTGAAGCATTAGGGAAAGAACTTATGTTATGCGCTAATACTTCATTGTTGTAACGAGCTGTAGAACTTCCCATTGCTAAACCAGTTGCATCTTCGTGATAAGCTTCGTCGAGAATCTTCCACCAATTACAAATTCTTACCAGGAGAATAGCTTCCGAAACAATGGTGTCTACTTCATCATCACTTCTAAATACAGCAAAATAGTCTTGAGCGGTATCCACCTTTACCATTCATGTATTCTATATTATCATGGTCAAAGTTCACAGGATTATAATTCATGTTTCTATTTATGTTATCCCTGTATGTTGGTGTGAGTGTGTTTGAAGCGTAAGCATCTTCTTTATCTAGTGATGTATCATAACACTTGATCTTCCCAATTAGTTAATTTGCTACCATCTGTAACGAAATACCCGTATTGGTTTAGCCACGCCAACCTAAGTTTCCTGTCAGGTTAGCAGAGCAACTGTTGCGCCGATAATGCTGTGATAGGATTAGCTTCAATTAATACGTTATCGAGCAGCACCATCTTGGTTGTGCTATTGTCAGATCTAAATTGCCTCTAAACCTTACATTAGATACATTAGAAAATGTTCCGTTAGGTAGTGTTATGAAGATCTTTCAAATTGGCTATGAGGATTAGTAGGATCTGCTGAATGTCCGTCTCCGCTCCATCCATCAGAACTTAATGCACTAACATTACCGCCATACCATTTTGTTCCGCTACCACTTGAGCCTAAAAGAACAAAAGGATTACCATTAACAGAATACAATATTCGCATTCCGTCTGTATTACTTTGCGTATTATATTTAATGTCAATACTTAATTTAAGATCTTTTAATCCTGTAAAATTTAATACGGACTTGAACAACAATATTAGTATTGTTACTATAGTTATTGTAGTTTGTATTCCAGAATGAACCTTCTCCCATTTCATTTGCTGTTCCAAAGCCATTAGTCCATACCCATGAATCATTGGTACTTGTTGTGTTGTCCAGCCTCCATTATTAGAATCAAAATTTTCATAGTACGCCGTATACATAGGTGGTAATGGATTGGCATTACCTTGTACTGTAAATGTATATGGGTTTTCGTTACTATCATTATTTGCAATTTGTATTACAGATGTTACTGTACCAGAGGTGCTAGGAGCATATTGTACAGAAAAGTTAGAGGAAGCTCCACTTGCAATTGTAGCTGATGGTGTAGATGTTATAATAAAATTACTATTACTACTTGTAATTGTGCCAATATTTAAGGTTGAACTTCCTAAATTTTGAATTGTAAATGTATGGGTTCTTGTAGCGCCTTCATTTATAGTTCCAAAATCAGTGTCATCTGTTGTTGTTGGTGCTGTCACTATTGTTTATAGTGTTACCATTTCCAACCAAATTAATTCGGGTTGTGGTGAACATCGAGATATATTATTTGGTATAATCTTTAATTGTTTTCACTGAAAACTAAACTAAACCACACCGTTTGAATTTGGCTCTGTGTGTATAATCATAGAAAACCCCATTTTGTATCTACATATACTCCCCATATTCCACCACTGTAAATGTTCCTGATACAGATGTGTTATTTGTGGTGCTTCCGTATAAAGATTCTTCTCCTGCATGAAGCAAAATCTGTTGGTCCATCATCATTATGTATCAACCCAAACCAGTATCCTCCTTCAAAACCTTCATTATAGGAAAGGATTTATATAATGAACATGAACCAAAAAATTATTACCTCGAGTTAATTTGTTTTGATATAGCAGTGAGTGTTAGAGTTCATTTGTACTATTCCAACTATCTCCAGAACTATTATTAATATTAGTGATCTGAACTCTACTGTTGTTGAATATACAACATCGCTTGTATTATCGCCGTTTATACATCAATATTCTGAAAATTATAATTTGAAATAAAAAGCACAAAAAGTACAAAATTATGCTTCTTTACTGAAATTGTAATATTTTTCATAAGCAGATTAATTTAGTTTTGGACTAATTAATTGATTAATAATTATACAAATATAAATAAAAACATCTGTGAAATGCAAAAAATCGATTAAATGCAATTTAACTTTAAATTGTTGTTTTTAGGTGTTTAAAGGCTGAAAACTGCTTTTTCAGCCTTATTTGTTTACACCTCTTATTTTTTATAATTTCTTTATAATATGAGATTGTGTAGTATTATCGGTCACTTTATAAAATAAGTGCCGCTAGATAATGAGCTTAAATTTATTTACTAAAATCTCATTGTTTATAGGCGATTGATTTTCAACTTAATACAGACCGGCCGCTAATGTCATATACATTTATTCCAACACTTGTATTTATGTTATTTAATTTACTTGTGTGTATTATTAAAAGGATTTGGATATACTGAAATATCACTTTCACTAAAAGTACTTGTGTTTAATGTAGAATCTATAATATCTACAGTGTAATCTTCAACTTCACCATAATTAAATGTTTCGCAAGGATCATCTGCTGTGTTTCCTGTACCTCCAAAATATTTCATTATTACACGCATTCTAGTTGTTCCAGTGCTAGCTGTAGGTATATTTGGTACATTAAATGTCGAACTTACAGGGTTGTTTTGGGAAGCTCCGCTTTCAAATATTTTTTCTGAATTTTCAAACGTGCCATTTTGATTAAAATCGATCCAAACTGACACTGCTTCGTTATATAAGTCTCCTGTCCAATATTTTGATACACTAATTGTATTTCCTGTAGAATTTAAATCTAATGTAAAAACAGTACTTGTTAAATCAGAATACCCTGAACTTGTTGATGATTCTGTATTGCTAGTGGTTCCGTTTATGGTTACAGCACTAATATACTCTTCACCTATGTCATCTCCTTCAGCATCACAATAGTTCACTGCGGTTGTGGCAAATTGTTCTGAACTAGAATATGAAGAAAAACTACTGCTACAATGTGTACGTACTTGGTATTCATAAATTGTTTCAGGTGATAAGTTTATTAGGTCGTTATCAGGGCTGCTTAAGTTTGTAACTTCTGTCCAAGTTGATGTACCTGCAACTCTATATCGTAATGTATAGGTTGCTGAAGGAACATTATCCCAGCTTACTGTAGCAGAATTTGCAGTAATACTTGTAGCCATTAATCCTGTAGGAACTGTTGTTTCACAAGGAATTTGAATGCCTATTATTTTAAATTCATCAAAAGTAAACCCTTCAAAATTCATGTTTGCATAACGGTCTTGTCTGTTGCTGCCGTCTGTTCTAAACTCAAATCTTAAGTAAACAGTGTTTTCTTCAAAAAGAAAGCTGTTGTTTGATGCATCAATAACATATTCTTCCATATTCCATCTGCCTTGAGTGTCACCATCATAAAGAGGCTCTCCGTCTGGTTGAAAATCATTATTAGTTGATGATTTTCCTGAATATGTGTTATTAGCGTCTGGAGCTCCTGGCTTTGTAAGCTTACCACAAAGTGGCGTCCAGTTTGTGCCATCTGTAGATCCTTCTAGTTGTACATAATCAAAACTACGCTCTAAATCCCATTTAGCATAAAATTGAATAACAGAACTAGGTAGTCCGCTTAAGTCTACAGAACCATTCATTTGAATTCTTTTTGTTGAACTGTTGCTGTAAGAACCTCCATTTGTTGATGTTATAGCAGTGCCAGAATAAGCGTTTGAAGTGCTATACCATGTTCCTGTGGTTTGACTCCAGTTAGACAATGCGTCTCCATTAAATAAAACGGTTGGTGTGTAATGTTTTACAATATTAGCTTCGTATAAAACATTGTCAGAAGCATAGTCATTTGTTAGTACAACTTTAAATTCTATTTTATCATTTGTTTGAATACTAGGGCTTAATGTGTAGTTAATGGCCACATCATTTTGTTGTAATACAGTCATACCAGAAAGCACAACAGGAGCTCCTACAGACTGTATGTTTGAAGAAACAGGCGTAACGGTAACAGTGAAATTACTTGCTGTTTGTCCTAAATTTTCAACAGCAAATTTTAAATCACCTGATAGGTTAGCAATATTACTTTGGTTAAAGTCATGAAGCTTGGCATATTTACCACTAAAGTATGCAGCCATAAAATTCATGCGCATTGCATTTTTAGCGATATGAACATATTGTGATGGCTGTGGCCAAAAGCCGCCATAGGTTCCACCTATTCCTTGAGAAGATAATCCGTTTTCAGGAGTCCATGATAATGTGTTTTTACCAGATCCTGTTCCGCTAGGCGTGCCATTTGCACTTGTACCAGCAGGACCACCTTGCATCCAGTCGTTCATATTACCACTATTTAGGTAGCTAATATAGGTACTTGGTCCATGAGCAAATCTATTATAATAAGTCATATCATAATTGTACTTTGAGTATTCATCTGCTCTAGCATTAGCTTGATCTATTCCGGCATAGGCATGTAACGCAGCATTTTTATATGAATGATGATTTAATGCAAGTTTAAAATCATGTTCTAAAAAGAAATCACGCATAATTTGTGTTTCATTTTCAGAGAAAGGTCCAGTTCCCATATATGTATCGCTACAAGAATTTGTAGAGGATCCTCCGTTACCCCAATAATATGCTGAATTTCTATTTAAATCTATACCTTCTAAATATGTAGAACAAGATCCTGAAGCAGAAGAGTTTCTGTTTTTACGTTGTCCGCCACCACCATTAGGAGAGGCATTTTGGTTATGTACAAATCCATCAGGATTAAAAACAGGGATGAAATATAAAGCTTGATTGTTTACCAAATTTCTAATTGCAGGATCAGAATCATAATTCTCTAATAAATACCACATAAAGAATAACTGATTCATTACAGTTGCAGCTTCACGTGAGTGAATTAGTGATTGATATAAGGTTTCAGGCTCTCCTGGTTCATCAATTTCAGGGTTATCAGAAATACGAACCATCCAAACGGTTCTGTTTTCATAGGTTTTTTGGTTTGATGGAGAGGCATTAGCTCTAGTTGATATTAAATTAGGATACTGGGTTTTCATAGCATCTAATTCATCTAAAATCATATCATAGGTTAAGCAACCTCCAAAATGATTACTCTCTGATGGGTAGTTTATAGCATCATTAATACTCCAGTTGTTTGGAATATTCCAGTCTATTTCATCACAACCATCATGTTGACCAACGTTATTTAATATTTCGTCTACACTATACGAACGCAACATGGTTTGCTGTTCTTGTTTCATTTGTTGCAATTCTAAACTAGCTTGCGGAAGATTGGCTATAGCGCGTTGGCTATAAAATTGTTCCATATTCTCTATAAGGATATTATAGCTAATATCATTTTCATCTAGTTTTATTAATTGATGTTCGTTAAGTTCTATTTCTAATGAGTTGTTTTTAAAAACAGCTCCACATGTTAAGTCTATACCTTCAATATCTAAAATATGAATTACAGAAGGGTTTGTGTTTGAGATGCTTACTTTTTTGTAAACTTCTTGAGAAAAAGACATTTGTAGTGCTAGCAATGTTATTACAAAAAGAAGAGTATTTTTTTTCATCATGTTTTGTTTTAATGAATTTGAATGGTGCTAATATAGAATAAAATTTTTTAAAAAATCCATAAAGTGTAAAAAAAATCCGATGAAATGCAATTTTGTACGATTTTACTACATTTTATCGGACTTTTCAGTTGTAAAAAAATTATGATTATGGCCTAATAATTACCTTGCTTGAGCTTTTATTTTGATTATGAATACTCACAATTAGGTAAGTTTCTGATATATTGTAAAGTGGAATTTTTATTTCTTGAGTAGGAGACACTGGTATAGTTTTTATTTTCTGTCCATTAATGTTATTCAGTGTTATTGAATTAAAATTCTCTTTTGTTTTAATATAAAGTTGCTTTGAGTTTAAGATGTAATTTATTGAAGCGTCACTAAATGTGTTTTCATTTATAGATAAAGCAGCACCATTTTGATTTGTTTTATCTTCAAAGGCAATATAAAATTGATCAAGATATGTCCCTGATGACAGAAGCGCTTCAAAATTTGTGTCTTGAAGACGTGTTGATGTATTATTTACTGAATCATATATATAAACATCTATTTCTGATTGAAAATTCTCAAGACTGTTTAAAGAGATTTGTATTTCACCAGAGTTGGTTAAAAACATGCCTAAAGGATATTGCTTTGTTTCATTAAAGGCACCAACACCTTGTATAACAAAACGCTCATCTTCAATCATCCAATTTAAGTCATCTGGAAAGTCATCAATATTACGCCCATCATAGCCATAGTCAAATCCATCTGTGGCCGAACCATCTTGAGTAAATGCTAATAGCAAATGTCTTACATACCCATTTGGCATTGTAAAATCAATACGTACACGTTGAATTGCGTTATTGGTAATGGTTTCTTGAGTATTTGCCGCTAGAGTAGGTTGTGTAAATGGCAAAATTAAAGCTAATGCCATGATCCATAAGTAGGTAGTTTTATTCATTTTGATTTGGGTTTAAATGAATGTTTTGTTTGTTTGGGTGTGGCAATATAAAAAAAATGTTTAAAAAAATCTACGAAATGCAAAAAAAATCGCTGAAATGCATTTTTTGAAATTGTTTTAAAACAAAAAAGCTCCCAATTTTATTGAGAGCTTTAATACTATGATTTTTAATAAAGATTAATATTTAACAATAATTTTCTTGTTTATTGTAGCCTGATTATTGGTTTGCACTTTAATAATATAATTCCCTTCTGATATGTACTCAACAGGAAGTTTACATTCATTAGAAATAGGTGCATTACTTGCATTCCATGATTTAACAGTCTGTCCTAAAATATTAATTAAATATACCTGTTTTACAGTCATTGTATTTGGTACCTTAATGTATATTTCATTAGAGCTATTTAAGTAATTTACAATAGTATTGGTAATACTAGTTTCTGTTACATGCAATGTTTGATCTTCTTCAAACGTGATAAAATACCTGTTTTCGTAATTTCCAGCATCAAGGTTTATGCTGTAATCTATAGTGTTTAATAAGGTATAAGTTCCTAGAAGAGCATCATGTAAATACACGGTAATGGTTTCATCAAAGTTTTCAAGGTCAACCAGCGATACCTCAATGTTTCCATTATTAGCTAAATCAATAGCTAGCGGATATCTTTTTTCAGAATCAAAACTGCCAACACCTTGGGTTACGTATTTTTTGTTTTCTATGACAAAAGACATATCGTTTGGAACAAAATCTGCGTTTTCGGCATCATATCCATAATCAAAATCATCAGATGCAGCATTATCAGGTGTAAATGCTAATAGAAGCGGTCTTGTAGCGCCTTCAGGAGTTTTAAATTGCAAACGTACACGCTGAATATCATCAGTAATTTCATCGGTCTCATTTCTTTGTTGTATTACAGGAGCGTTTTTAAAGAACTCTGAATTTCCAGAAGTTTCTTTCACAAAAGCACGTTGAGTATTTTTAAACCTAACTGTGTTAGTGACTTGGTCTCCTAAATTGGCAGAGGTTACAAAGAAACCTTGTGCTACAGGAACAAAGCGTTTTGGCGTGGTAGCACTGGCATCACCAACACCATTTATCTCCGGAGGAGAAACAGCAGGATTTCCTCCTGATAGGTTGTATGTTGCATAACCACCTTGATAGTCTACTGTAAGATGCGTATTATTTGTTGATGATTGTTTCCAGAAATATAAAGTTCCGTCAATACTGCCAGTTGTTCCAGCATTTCCTCCTGGAATATTATCTCTAATAAATGTCTGGGCATCAATAGCTGAAGGATATGGGTTTCCAACCAGTGTTTGGTGGTTTAGAGTTGCCGAGGCAGATACACTAGTTTCAATATCAGCATTGTTAGGAAGTCCTCTAAAGGTGTAGTTTTGAGTTGCTGTTGCAGTACCACTACCTTTCATAGTAAACCCTAAAGCGGCATCAAAAGATCCGTTTTGTCCTTTATAAATCCAATCAGAATAAGCATTTTCAGCGCCTTCCGCAAATGCGTAAATCCATCGGTTACTTATTGTTAAAGGAGATGAAGACCCATTATAACCACCTGTCCATAATGCTTGTGTATTACTGTCGTATAGTATGTCTCCAACTGTATACGTGCGTGCGCCACTTATACCAGCAGAGCTCACAGGACTTCCCCAGTAATTATAGTTAAATACATTGTTAGTACCTTGTTGATCACGCTCTATATATCCGGTAGCAGAATAATCAACCATACTACCGTTTGGTTGTAGTAATTGTGATTCGTCAACTAAATCTAAAACACCATCAATTTTAAGATATTTAGTAACATCCAAGCGTTGATTATTAGTAATTGAATAACGATTTGTATCTACTAATAATCCTAAAACAGTTGTCGCTCTGTTACCAGAAGTAACATCGTGCTGAACTCGCACAATGTTCCAGTTTATTGGGTTTCCATTGATACCATTTGAATTTGGTATTGACTGTACATTGCCATTTAACCATGTATTAGCATTGTTCCATATACCATTTTGGTTTGATATATATGGTAACGGTGCTGTTTCATCTTGTAACGTTGTCATATTAACTAAATTACCTAATGTTGACGTAGCACTGTTATCTGCTAAATTTCCAGCAGTAATGTCAATACCTTGATTCATTTGGTAGTAAGCTGTTAAATTAGTCCATGCTAATCCTGAAATATCTAATCCTAAAACAGTACCTCTTACAGAAGTTCCGTTTGCTTCTATCTCCTGATTCATCATTTCTCTAATTTGAGCTGTTGTTAGTGCAATATTCCAAACTCGAATTTCATCTAGCCAACCATTAAAGTGATTTGTTGGTATATCATTAATTTGATGCATAGCGCCTAATAACATAGCGTATGAGTTTGATGTTGGATTTGGTCCAAGTCTTGTATTCATATCGATACCATCAACATAAAGTTTGTAGTTACTACCGTCAAATGTTACAGCGATATGATGCCATCTGTTTGATGTTATACCATTTGCGGAAATGGATGTACCATTTGCATGAAATGATATGGTATTGTTTACTAATCTTAAATCGTATCCAGTTGATAAATTATTGGCATCTCTTTTAGAGAAAATAGTTTGTATTTGCCCGTTTATTGAATGAGGTTTAATCCAAGATTCAAAACTAAAAGATCCAGATACGTCATGGTTATTTCCAAAGCTAACATAGTCATCAACTCCATCAAAATCTATATAATTACCACAATTTGGAAAAGATACAGAAAAAGAATCGCTATTATCGGCACATGGTGAAGCGTTGTCTATAGTCCAAGTAATGGTGTAATCAATACCACTTTCACCTGTAAACGTAGCATTAGGATCATTTGGGTTAGAGAAAGTATATGTGCTACCAGCAGGTATAGAAATAGCTGTCCATTGTCCAGAACCATTAGCCTGTAGTTGGATAGTTGTATCACTACATGTATTTATAGCTGTTAAGTTGTTTGCGTTTGCAGTAACATATGGTGTGATATTGATGTTTACTGAATCAGAAGCACTTGAGCAAGGTCCAGAATTATCAGGGTCTACTGTTGTAAATGATAATGTAACAGTTCCTGAAGTTTCTCCAGTACCAAGAGTATAAGTTGTAGTAGGAGAAGAGCTATCTGCAAATATTCCTGTACCACCAGACCAATTACCACTAGTATTTGTTGTGGCGTTAAGTGTTACAGTATTCATATTGGCACAGGTACTTATATCATTACCAGCATTAACACTTGCAGCCTCGTTAATGGTTATCACGATACTATCAGAAACAGCATTACAAATTCCCACAGGGTTGTTTGTTGTATACGTAAGTGTAACACTTCCATTTGCTATATCTGCTGCGCTTGGTGTATATAATCCGCTACTGAAAACTCCAGAACCACTAGAAGCCCATGTGGCTGTTGTTGCGCTACCGCCAAAGTTAGCAGTTGATAAATCTACAGTATCTTCAGAGCAAATAATACTGTCAATACCAGCATAAACTGTAGCTGCTTGGTTTACTGTTATAACCACTGTATCAATGTCTGGGCCACAAGGACCAGCAGGATCATTAGATGTTAATGTTAGTGTAATTGTTCCGTTTGAAATTGCTGGTGTGTACGTTGCGTTTAAGTCATTGATGTTTGAGAAAACACCACTAGGAGCGCTCCATGTCACAGCAGATGTGCTACCGCCAATCGTTCCGTTTAAAATAATACTACCATCACTACAAATAGTTTGATTTACACCTGCATTAACTACAGGGAGTTGATTAATGGTTACTACCATTGAATCACTTACAGTTGGACAAATACCATCACTAGGTGTATTTGTATAGGTTAATGTCACAGAGCCGTTAAAAATATCGGCCGCACTTGGAGTATATATACCACTTCCAAAAGTTCCAGTTCCAGAAGAACTCCAGCTACCTACGTGATTGGTGCCATTTATATTAGCTGAAGATAAATCAACAGTGTCACCTTCGCATATAGTAATATCATTTGGTGCAGTTACTGTTGGAGGTTCATTAACAGTAATGGTTACGGATTCGTTAAGATATACATCACAGTTGTTTCCGTTGCCAGGGAAAGCACCATTGGTGTAGCGTACCCTATTTAATGTATAAGTTGTAGTTGTAGTAGGTGATACTGCTAAAGAATAATTACCACTTGCATTTAAGTTGACATTTGTATTTCCAGAACCGTCGTTATATCTTATTCTAGCACCTGGTGTTCCAGAAAATATAATGGTTGTTGATTCCCCTTCACATAGTGTAACATCAGATGAAATAATTTCTGCTTCAGGCTCTTCTAAAATATGAATGCGCATTGTGCTTTCAAGCGGATCACACCAAAACCAGTTATCTGCAATAAGTGAAATGGTTATGATGTCACCTGGTTGTGCTGTTGCAGGAATGGTATAGGTGCTTGTTTCTGTGTAGTCGTAAATATCATTATATACATAGCACCAACAGCCCCAACTCCAGTTTCTAGTTTGACCAAGATAATGGGTCGAGAAGCTACCTCCAGCACCATTATCGTCCCAAGTCCATTCATCATAGTCTAACCCACCATCGTCACCATTCATTTGCACTGATGTTGTACCGGCACAGATATAAATATCGTTTCCTGCATCAATGTCACTTGCAGTGAAGTTGAAAAATATAGAGTCAGTAGTAGTTGATGAAGTACCGCAGGCATTACTGGCTGATACACTGATGGTTTCGTTAATAGCTAGTCCGTTTACTGACACTACAATTTCATTTGTTCCTTGTCCAGATTGAATAGATAGACCAGCTGATACAGTCCAGTTATAATTTTCTACATTAGGATCTGGAACTACAGAATATACAGCTTGATTAACTGGGCAGAAAAAAGATGAAGGCCCATCGATTGATCCAGGTGCTGCAGGTATGCCGTTATAAATAGTAATGATTCCTGAAATTGATTCTCCGGACCCACATCCTGTTGTGGTAATGGTATAGTTATAAATACCATCTTGATTAGTGGTACCAGAAATAGTGTAAATACCAGAAGCTGAATCAAATGCTCCTGTAATACCAGCAGGCAAGGCAGGTGAACTGGATAAAGTTGCGCCACTAGCACCAGAATTCAATTGAAATTGAAGATTTAAGTTGTCAGAATTATTATTACAAATACTTGAGTTTTCAGAAGAAGAAAGCAAATTAATTGTTGCATCAGGACCTACAGAAATAATTCCTGTGGCAATGGCACTACCGCAGCCTTCAGGTATTACAGTATAATTAAAAACACCTGTTTGTGTTGGTGTACCAGAAATAGTAAATACTCCAGATGTATAATTTCCAGTAATACCTGTAGGAATACCAGTAATAGTCGCATTTGTAGCGTTACCAATAGTATAAATTATGTTTGACATTGCGGTGCCGTTACAAACCGTTTGATTATCATTTCCAGAGTTTAAATTTATTGTTGCATCCGGTGTGACAGTCATCGTAATACTTTCTCTAGCTGGCACTGGATTTGCACAGGCTAAAGAAGAGGAAACATCAACTGAAATAATATCGCCGTCTGCTATACTGCTAGATACGTATGAATTGGTATTGCCACCAACAGGAGTTCCATTTACATACCATTGGTAAGTTGGTGTGGCTCCACCATTTGTTAAACCGGTTACAAAAAACGTTGTGTTTTCACCAGAGCAAATAGGATTGTTTGAAGCGTTTAATGTATATGAAACAGGTAAAAGTGGATTTACAGTCATGACAATACTGTTACTAGCAGTGACAGTGTTACAAGGTCCAGAAGTGATTTCAACATACACATCATCACCATTATTTAATCCTGATGTTGTAAAAGTAGGACTGTTATTTCCTTCAGAAACACCTCCAACAAACCATTCATATTGTGGGTTCGCTCCTAAATTTGAATTTGAAGATGTAAAGGTAACGGGTGTGCCTTGACAGATTGTTGTTGATGTTGAAGCTGTTATTGTTGAAGTGGCACTTTGCACATAGTCTAGAATAGTAACTGTAGTACTGCAAGTTGCAGCGTTTCCGTTATTGTCTATAGCTGTAAGCGTTACTGTATTGTTTCCAATATTTGAGCAATCAAAGTTAGTTTGATCAATAGAAAGTGAAGAAATTCCACAAGTATCAGATGAACCATTATCTATATCAGTAGCTGTAATTGATGCATTTCCTGTTGCATCTAATGTGATAGTTAATGGTTGACAAATCATAGTAGGCGCTTCTTGATCTTCAACAGTAACATTAAAATTACAAGTTGTCGTTTGACCATTTCCATCATTTGCAATAACGTTTACAGTTGTTGTTCCTACGGGAAAATTAAACGGAAAGTTAATAGGATTACCGTCTACTTCATAAGTAAGTATTGGTGCTCCGTTACAATTATCTGAAGCTGTTGCAGTAAATGAAAGAGCGCTATAACATTGGCCTGCATCAGTTAGGTATAATGCATTAGGAGTTGGGCATGTAAGAGTAGGTGGTGTTGCATCAATAACTGTTACTGTTTGTGTACAAGTACTAGTTAATCCAGAGTTGTCTGTTGCTGTCCATGTTACTGTTGTATTTCCCAATGGAAATATACTAGGCGCATTATTGGTTACAGAAGCTATGCCACAATTATCTGAAGTACTAGGCGGACTTAAAACAACTGTTGTTGATTCACAATTATTATCAGCGTTGACAACCAATGTTGAAGGACAAGTTATGGTTGGAGCCTCGTTATCGTTAACAGTTACGTTAAAAGAGCATGTTGTTATGTTTCCACCAGTGTCTACAATTTCAAATGTATTTATTGTTGTACCAACAGGGAAAGCACTACCAGAAGGTAAACCAGCGATTTGATTAATTGTAAAAATGCCACAATTATCCGAACCAGTAGGTGCTATATAGGTTACTACAGCTGTACATAATCCAATTTCATTTGTAGTTAAAATATCGCTTGGACAAGATATTGTAGGTGCTGTTACATCATCAATCACGATGTTTTGGGTTTGTGTAGCTGTATTTCCGTTGCCATCATCATAGGTCCAAGTAACAATAGTTGTACCTTGTGTTGAAATTGGCAATGTAGCATCGTTTGT
>NZ_JBLXHU010000039.1:0-19558 GCF_048259285.1 Bizionia sp.
AACGAAGCAAATTCAGCTTGTTCTACAGGAGATAGTAACGACGTGTGGTTTAGTTTTGTGGCAGATGGAAATACAATTGTAGTTGAGTATTTAAACATAACAGCTGCTATAGGAGATGGAGGTACTATTCAATCAACAGAACTTTTTGAAGGATCAGCTTGTGGCTCTTTAACAAGTGTAGATTGTAAAGATGGAAATTACGCTATATTTAGTGGATTAACAGATGGTAATACGTACTACATTCGTAATTACACAAGATTAGGTACAAACTATGCTCAAAACTATGACATATGTTTAAAAACACCACCAGTGGCACCTGTTAATGATGAGTGTGCTAATGCAACAACACTAACTGTTTCTACTGATGAAACATGTAATAATGGTTTGGTAGGAGAAACAACTGTTGGAGCAACACGTTCTACAGAGTCAACATGTGCTGATTCAGTATCTACAACTTACAGTGATGTATGGTATGTGTTTAACCCTGCTGTGTCTGGTGTTTATGAGTTTAGTTTTGATAAAACATCTGGAGCAGCTTCTAGATATTTTATTTACAAAGGTACTTGTGGAGCTTTAATTGAAGTTTCAACATCTTGTGGTACTACTTCAAATCAAATTGTGACTATGGATAGCTCTGAAACATTCTACATCATGGTTCAAAGTAGTCAAAGTGAACCAGGAGCTATTTTTGACTTATGTGTATGGCAGTTACCTGATCCTGTTTCAAATGATAGTTGTGAAACTCCAGGAACGTTAACTGAATCTCCAGATTCAAATGGAGCAAATGCAATTTCTGGAACTTTAGCAGACTCTTATCCATCAATAGAGCATTGTTCTAGTAATAATGTAGTTTGGTACAGTTTTACACCTAGCTTAACAGGGGTATATCATTTTGACTATACACGTGTATCAGGAACATCATATTTTTCAGTATTCAGCGGAGATTGTAGTGACTTACAGCAAGATGTAACAGGACTTACTAGTTGTTATTTATCAGGAGAAAGAACAGGAGAGCTTGTTGCAAATCAAACGTATTTAGTGGCTATTCATGCCTCTAGCAGTACTGCAGAATTTTCTTTAATGGCTTATCCAGATCCTTCATTAAGTGTAGAAACTTCAAACGATTTTAATTCGTTTAAGTATTATCCTAACCCAGTTGTGAATACTTTAATGATTGAATCTGCAAACACAATGTCTAAAATTAGCATTCGTAATCTTGTTGGTCAAGAAGTTGTAAGAGTAACTCCAAACAGCTTAAAAACACAAGTTAATATGAATGATTTAAATAACGGAGTTTACTTTGTTACAGTAAACATTGGTAACTCCCAAAAAACATTTAAGGTTATAAAAAAATAGTGTTTTCATAAAAAAAAACACTTGCTTGATTAATTGTTATGAAGCTTGAGAAATTTATTTCTCAAGCTTTTTTTATTTTAAAAAAGTATCGTTTTGGGCGTTATATAAGTTGCGTTGCATTAAAAGTATAGTAATCTTTGTATCTTTATTTTTTTCTATGTCTTTTTTGAATACTTTTTAAGCAAAAAGCAGAGAGGAATAACTATTCGAAACCTATATTTGTAAATTTAACAAGACCTAAAAGTATTTTGACCGTTATAAGGATAACATGTGCTAAAAACCTATTTAAAACTTCAAAATGGGTTATAATTTTTTGTGTTTGCTTCTTTTTTTCAAACACAAGTGGTTATGCGCGTCAAAATCATCTTGTTCAAAAGGCAAAAGAGCTTGTTTATTCAAACCCAGATGAAGCTATAAAAATCGGGGAGCATATATTAAAAACCAATGAAAAGAAAGAAACAAAAGCTGACATTAGTGTTATACTTGCTAGGTCATATTTTGTTAAAGGAAACTTTAATAGTGCAATAACAAATGCTTTTAATGCTGATTCTTACGTTGATAAACTAAACCATAAAACACAAATAGACATTTCTCTTTTAAAAGCTGAACTTTTCAGGCTTTTATATTTAGATAATCAATACCAAAAAGAGCTGTCAAATGCTGATAGTTTAATAAAAAAAATAGCCAATCCTAAAATTCATGATTCGCTTGCGTCTCATTTACTCTTGGAGCGCGTTTCTATGAATTTGGAACGAAGGGAAACGGATAAAGCCTTGTCTTTGCTTAATGAAGCCAATGAGCGCTATCAAAATTTTATAAACTCTCATCCTGTTTTAAGAGGGAAACTTTTCATAGCAAAAGAGAAAGCTTTAAGTAACCTTACTCAATATGATTCTGCTTTTGTTTACTTAAACAAAGCATTAACCTTAATAAGCTCTAACGAGTATAATAACTTATATGAAAAGGCACAAGTGTATAACCAATTAGGTTACTTGCATTTACAAAAAAAAGCCTTTAGTAACAGTGAAGAAACATTGTTTATAGCGCTTAAATATGCCGAAATATTAGATAATCCATTTCTTTTAGAGCAGATAAATAGAAACCTAGCTATAAACTATTTAGCCTCTAATCAAAAAATAAAACACAAAGTTTATAACGATGAGTTTTTAGTATTGAATAGCCGTGTAGAACTTGCAGAGCAAGAGTCTATAAACACAGTTTACAATATTATAAGCAATCAAAATGAGCAGAGTTTAAATCAAGAACAAAAGAAGTATTCTAATTTTACGTACATCGCTTTAGGAATGGCTTTTTTACTTGTTCTTATAGGTGTGTTTTTTGTAGTAAAAAGTCAATGGAAGAAAAAGCGACTAAAAGAAATCATTAAGTATTTAGAAATAAGCCGAAACAATTTTATAAAAACAAAACCATCAAAAAAAGTTGCTAAAAAAAGAATAGCAATTCCAGAGGAAACCGAGAAAAACCTATTAGCAAAGCTTAAACGTTTTGAGGCTTCAACTAAATTCTTAAACAAAGACATGTCTCTAGCTGTGTTATCTGGGCAGTTTGAAACAAACACAAAATATCTGTCTGAAATTATACACAGGCATTATAATGACAACTTTAATACATTTATAAACAAGCTACGTATCAATTATATCATTGAAAAACTAAAAAATGATTCTAATTACATGAATTATAAAATAAGTTTTTTAGCAGAAGAAAGTGGCTTTTCTTCACATAGTAGTTTTGCAACCGTATTTAAATCTATAATAGGAATGTCTCCAGCAACCTTTATAGATCTTTTAAAAACAGAACGAGAAAACAATAAAAATAAAAACCAGTAAATGACAGTAAAACAAGCATATTACGTTTTAGTTTGCGTACTCTTTTTTAGTGTACACAGTGTTTTTGCTGGAGATTTTCAAAAAAAACAAGTAGATAGTCTGCTTAAGGCCAATACAAATACCGTTTATGACAACCCAAATGCGTCAATAGAAATAGGATTGTCTGTTTATAATGATGACACTAACTCTATAAAAACTAAAGCCAAAGCGCTTATGCTAGTTTCTCTTGCTTACACATCAAAAAGAGACTATCAAAAAGCATTAGAGTATACCATAAAAGCAGAAGAATTATCAGGACAAATAAAAGACCCTATTTTAAATATAGAAATACTTTTTAGAACAGGTATTCTTTACCAGCAGTTGAAGATTTTTGATAAATCAATAAAGTTTCTTGACCAAGCTGAAGAACTGTGTTTGGCTTATCCTGAAAAAGACTCAATCGGTATTTTTTTAGGAAACACCTACATTGTAAAAGGCTTTATTTATAAAGATAACCTAAACTGTGATATTGCATTAGGCTTTTTTGCCAAAGGAATTTCAGAGTATGAAATGCTAAAAGGCACAAGACAAAGAACCAACATGAGTATTGCTTATTACAATAAAGGGAACTGTTATAGCATGTTGTCTCAATATGACAAAGCAAAAGAAAGCTTTCATAAGTCTATAGAGCTAGCAAAAATAGAAAATGCAAACAGTTTAATTTCGTTTGCACAAAAAGGACTGGCAGAAGTTTACACACTAGAAGGCAACTATGCTGAAGCAATAGAGCTGCTTCACATAGCTTTAATACAATCTAAAAATGTTGGAGACATCATTCTTAATTTAGGAATTTATAAAGGGCTTTTTGAAAACTACTTGGCGTTAAATCAATGGGACGAATATCAAAAATATTACAACCTTTATTTAAAAACGCAATTAGAAATTAAAGAATCTGAAAGAAGCTCTATAAGCGATTCTATTGATGAAAATTATAAGACTTATAGTGAAAAACACACCGAAACTAAAAACCACTATTACAACAATATAAAGCTGATTTTTATAGCTGGTTTTATAGTTATTTTAAGCATTATTTTCATTGAAATTAAAAATCAAAAACAAATAAAATCGCTTAAAAACGACATAGAAACCATTCAAAACCTCAAGAACACTTCCAAGTAGCTTTTTATTGCGAAAACAAATTTAATAATCTGTTTTTCAGTGTTTTAAATTTAATTTTAGCTTTCAAAATTCGGTAAATAGCAAAGACATACTGTATATATAAGGTTAATTTATCCTTAAATTTAGCTTAACAATACTAATATGTTAAATGTATCGAAATGAGAAAAAAACTACTCTTCTCTGTATTAAAAAGTGGAATTAATTTTTTTAAAAATAATTCTAATTTTAATGTCAAGTCTCAAAAAAGTAATACAATTTTAATTCTTGTCTTAGCTATAAGTTTGTTAGTAGCAAATAAAGCGCAAGCACAGTTTAGCGAAACTTTTGAAAGCGGGATTCCTAATACGTGGTCGTTAATAAATAATGGTGTAGGAACATCAGATTGGATGGCTACTACAGATGGTTATTTAGGAACAAATGCCGTATCTATAAATCCAAGTGCAGACAACATTGGAGACGGAAACATGGCACAATACTTTTTAGTGACGCCTCAAATTGCTATTCCTCAAAACGGAGAGATTCATTTCTATACAAAACAATCTAGCGAAGTAAATAATGGAGCACAATATCAAGTGCGTTTATCTACAGCAGCACAACCTGATATTAACGGGTTTAATGTAACACTTCAAACATATACCGAGGCAACGCTTAATGTCGGTTCTCAAACCAGTTACGAAAAAAAGGTTATTACCATACCGGAATCAATTCCAGCAGGATTTAATATTTATCTTGCTTTTGTTGCTGTTAATACTCAAAACGGTGTATCACCAACCGGTGACGAATGGTTTATAGATAACCTATCTGTTTTAGAAGGCTGTACAGAAATAGATGATAGTACAGTTTCTATTGATGATATTACAGTTGATAGTGCTGAAGTTACTTGGACACATCCTTCAGCTACAAACTTTGAAATACAAATTCTGCCAGAAGGCGGAACACCTGCAAGTAGTGGAATCCCTGTTACAGGAACTAGTTACACATTAATGAATCTTGATCCTGACACATCTTTTGACATTTATCTTTCTGCTATTTGCGATAATGACACACAAAGTGAATTTACAGGACCATACAATTTTAATACCTTAAAATATGGGTTAAGCTGTGAGTTTCCAATAGAGATCCCAGACATTTCATCAACGCCATATGTATTAGCAGAAAACTTAGCTGATTGGGTTAATGAAGAAGTTAGTTATTCAACGCAAGGATCAAACTGTATTTCAGGAACATCAACAGCAAATTATTTAAGAGGAGATAAAATATTTTTATCATACACACCAACCGAAGACGGTTTATTATCATTATCTCAAACAACATTTACAGGAGGAGATTCAACTAACAACTGTTACAATGGAAGAAGTTCCCTTTTTGTTTATGATAGCTGTGCCGAAGTTGGAGTAAATTGTCTTGCAGGAACAACAACGCGAAATGGGTTTGTGCCAAGCGAGATAAACAACTTCTTAGTTCAAGCAGGACAAACGTATATTGTTGTTGTATCTTCTGAATTATCTTCAGGTGCAGGTATATGTTTAGAGTTAGAAATTTCTAGCCCAACATGTGCGCCACCATCAGAAATGACTTTTAATAGCTTAACAGAAAACAGTGTTACTTTTTCTTGGGACAATATAGGTGGTTTTGCTGATTCTTGGGAGTATGCAGTTGTATCAGCAGGATCTGGAGAACCAGTAGGATCAGGTACATTAACAAATACAAATATTAACAACCTTATAAACTCTGGTTTAGCTCCAGGTGCAACTTATGACTTTTATGTAAGATCTGTTTGCGGTGGAACTCAAGGTGTATGGAGCGCTCCATCAACATTCACAACACAGTGTACGGTTTTTGATACGCCATATTTTACGGATTTTAATAATGCAACAAATGAAAATCCAGAACCTTGTTGGACAATTATAGACGCTAATAACGATGGAAACCAGTGGAGTTTTATTGGAGGATATCCAACTGTAAGAACAGATTTGTCAAGATATGAGAACCACGATTTGTATGTGTCTCCTCAAGTTAACTTTGAAGGCACACCAAAAAGATTGCGTTTTAAGCATAGAGCGACTCAAGGAGAATCAACCTATACAGTAAAACTATCAACAACAGGTGTTGGAGTAGATAATTTTACAACAATTGTCATTCCTGAAACCACAATCAATAACACGGCTTTTCAAGAAGTAATGGTAGATTTACCTGAAGTTACAGGAAATGTAAACATTGCTTGGATTGTAGAACCAAACAACACAGAAACAGCATTAAGAGTTTCTATTGATGATGTGGTTATAGAAGACAAACCAACATGTCCAGACCCAATAAACCCTTTTGTTTTGAATGTAACAGAAACATCTGCTTGGTTATTTTGGACAGTAGGCGAAGAAGAAACCCAATGGGAAGTGGCTATTCAAGACCTTGATTCGGGAGAGCCTACAGGTAGCGGAACTTTAGTGTCTTCAAATTTTCCTTATATGGCTACAGATTTAGAGCCTGGTACACAGTATGAGTTTTATGTAAGAGCATATTGTGCTGCAGATGATCAAAGTCAGTGGGTTGGTCCAGTAGCTTTTACCACCTTATGTACGTCTTATGATACGCCTTTCTTTGAGAGCTTTAATGATGATGATGACGATACTCAAAAATTTTGTTGGGATACAAGTAACGGCGGATGGACTATTTCAGAAACCAAAGCTGAAATAGGAGGAGGAACAAACGCATATTTAATATCTCCAGCTATCAACATTGATGGTGTAAAAGAATTAAAATTTAAGTACAGAGCAGAAATCTTATTTGTATTAGGAAACTTAATTCCTCCAAGACATGGTTTTGAGGTTTTAATGTCTACAACAAACAATAACCCTTCAAGTTTTACAACAGAAGTTGTTCCTTTTGAAGTGATTACAAATTCAGGATATATTGAAAAATCAGCAATTATTGAAGGTAATGGAACAATTTATATTGCTTTTAGAGTGCCACCAGAATTTTCAGGTCCATCTTCAAGATTAAATATTGATGATGTAAGTATTGATGAAGCGCCACCTTGCCCAATTCCTTCTTCTTTAAATGTTGATACAGTTACAGCAACAGGAGCTGAAATATCTTGGACCGCAGGTTACCAAGAAGATATGTGGAACATTGTAGTGCAACCAGAAGGAACAGGAGTTCCAACAGGAACTGGAATTTCAGTTGATACAAACAGCTATTCAGCGATAGGTCTAGAGGCAGATTCGGCATACGAAGTTTACCTTCAATCAAATTGTGCTAATGGAACCAGCGAGTGGTTTGGTCCTGTAAACTTTGCAACAATATGTACACCATACGTGGCTCCATTTGTTGAAACGTTTAATTCAGATTCTGCAACAAAAAGTTGTTGGATAGTTATTGATGACAATTATGATTTAGATACTTGGGAGTTAAATAACACAGCATATCCTTATGAAGGAGATCAAACAGCAGCAATGTTTACAGGTCATAATGGTAGAAACGAAGATTGGCTAATCTCTCCAACCATTACAATTACAGAAAATCAACGTTTACGTTATTATTATCGTGTAAATGATGGCTTCTTTACAGAAGATTTAGAAGTGCTATTATCTACAAACGGAACGGGAATAGATCAATTTACAACGGTGTTATATGATAACGATGACGATCCTGTTCTTATAAACAATGAAGAGTACAGAGTAAAAATTATAAATTTCCCTAGCGGAATTACGGGAGATATCAATATTGCTTTTCATGTACCGTTTTATGCAAGTACAAGTGCTTACAGAGGGCAAACATTAATTATAGATAACGTAAATATTGAGGATATTCCAGAATGTCCAGAGATTGTTAACATAACAACAGACAACCTAACAGATACAGAAGTACAATTAAGTTGGGAAGAAAACGGAACGGTTTCTCCTTGGGAGATTTCTGTACAGCCTGCTGGCACAAATGCTCCTGTTGGAGATACAGATCCTGCTTATTTGTATAATGCAACAACAAATCCGTTTACAATTACAGGCTTAACAGCATCAACAGCTTATGATATTTATGTGAGATCTGCTTGTGATAACGGTGATGGACCATGGACTGGACCTATTGAGGTAACAACCCTATGTAGTTTTGAAAACTTATGTCAATACACATTTGTATTAACAAGTAATACAGATGTTTCTGCAGAGCTACAATTGTCTCAAAACAACCAAGAGGTTAGTCAAGTTTTTCCTTTTGAAGGAGAAGATGCTCAAGAGTTTCCAGTACTTTTATGTAACGGTGTAGAGTTTTCTTTATACTTTGATACAGTTGGTACCTATGCGCCACAATATGCTGCATATTCTTTTGAAATTCGCGATTCTAGTGGAGCCACAATATATACAAGTCCTACCGGTTTAACACCTAGAACCAATGTTTATTCAGGGTATTCTTCTTGTGGTAACATTACATGTCCTACACCAACAGATCTATCAGTAAACGACATGTCTGTTTTTTCATGGTCGCCAGGAGATTCTGAAACAGAATGGGAGGTTGCTATTCAACCTGTAGATAATGGAACTATTCCTCAATCAGGAACAATTGTTTCAACAAACTCTTATACACCAACATTATCAGATTTTGTAGATCCATATGCTGTTACTTACGAATACTTTGTGAGAGCTGTTTGTGGTGCTGGAGATGAGAGTTATTGGGCTGGTCCATATGTGTTTGTTAGAAATGATGATATTTCTAATGCAATTACATTACCAATTAACGCAGGACAAACATGTAATGAATCTAGCATAAATGCATCTTTTATAAACACAACAGTTTCATCAGAAACTATGAGCTGTGATGGTTTAAACGCGGGAGATATTTGGTTTAATTTCACAGCAGAATCATCAGTACATATTTTTGAACTTAATGATTTCACAGGAAATTTCCGTGGAGAAGTAAATAGCGAACCTCCATATCCAGATATTACAATGACATTATATAAAGATAATGGAGCAGGAAACCTTCAAGAATTGACCTGTACTTATGATAATGTTCTTGTCGCAATGTACGCATCAAAACTTATTGAAGGAGATAACTACAAATTACGCTTAACACTCAATGGAACAGAAGCTAATATGCATAAATTTAGTGTTTGTGTAAAAACCCCAGAAGATGTTTGTGATTTTAATATGGCAATAAACGGTGGTTTTGAAATACCTGTTTTACAAGGATTAAGTGGTGTAAATACGATTATTTCTATTAGAACAATTCCAGGGTGGAGACAAAATTTAGAAAACTCTAATTCTGTATTTATTTGGGAAACATTAAATGCGCCAGGATTCTCTCCATATGAAGGAGGTCAAATGGCACAAGTTAGAGATGATGGAGATGCAATCGACCCTAATAATCCTAATATTAAAGGGCTTTACAGAGACTTTGATACTTCTGAAATAACATTATTAGAATATAGCTTTGCTCATACAGGAAGGTTTGATGGAAATGTTATGGAGCTCTTGGCTGGACCACCAGAAGGACCATTTACTACAGTAACAATGCATCTTGCTGATCAACAATGGCGTATTGTCTCTGGAGATTATCAGGTGCCAGAAGGTCAAGATGTTACAAGATTCTTTTTTAGAGCAAATGGACCTGATAACATAGGAAATTTACTTGACGACGTAAGGTTTACAGCAAACAATGAAATTATTACAGAGTCTTTTGAGGTTGATTGTACAAACCCAACAGCTAGTGTAGAAGCAAACGGAACAGGAACGTGGTTGCCTAGTGATGCAAATCCAGGAGATGTTACAATTGCAGATGCTAATAGTAACAATACTACAATAACAGGTTTTGTTGTGCCAGGAACGTATACGTTTACTTGGCAAACAAGTCATTGTTCTTATGATATTGAGTTAACATATAATGGTGTTTCTGATGTGCCTACTGTAGAAACACCAGTAGATTATTGCTTGAATGACACGGCTGAACCATTAACAGCTACACCAACAGGTACTTATAGTTTAGTTTGGTACACGCAAGCTACAGGAGGAACAGGAAGCACAACAGCGCCTACACCTAGCACGGCAACAGTAGGAAGTACATCTTACTATGTGGCTAATATGGATGAAAATGGATGCGAAAGCCCAAGAGTGGAAATTGAAGTAAATATTAATGATACAATTACACCAGAATTGTCTTTCAGTTATGAAACAGTTTGTATTGTAACTTCTGAAAACCCTATGCCAGAATTAACAGCAGGATTTGTTCAAGGAGGCGAATTTAGTTCTACAACACTAACTGTTGATGCGACTACAGGTGAAATTGACATTACATCTGCAACAGCAGGAATTCATGATATTCTTTACACCTATAATGGTGATACAGAAACTTGTACGCTTGCAGGAAACTATACGGCTTCAATTGAATTTACGGCATCAACAACTCCTGTAACAACATTTGATTATGGTACTGAACCATTCTGTCTATTAGCAGGAGATACCACAATGCCAAATTTAGCAGCAGGATTCACTATAGGAGGCGAATTTAGCTCTACAACCTTAACTGTTGATGCAACAACAGGAGAAGTAGATTTAACATCAGGAGTTGAAGGAATGCATGATATTGTTTATACATATGTAGCAGATGAAGCAAATTGTGTTGAGGAAAGTGTATTTACTGTGTCAATAGAAATTGTTGAAACTATAACACCCGTAACGGCGTTTACTTACAGTGAAGATCTTTATTGTACAGATAGCGAAAATGTAACGCCAAGTTTAGGAACTGATTTTACATCAGGAGGAACATTTACTGCAGAAACAGGATTGATTATCGATGCAACAACAGGTGAGATTAATCCATCAGCAAGTACTACAGGAAATTATACGATTACCTATAGTGTTTTAGAAGACTTAACAATATGCCAAGAAGCAAGTACAAGCACTTTTATGGTAACTGTTTTAGAGTCTACAAACCCAACAACAACGTTTGATTATGGTGTGGATTCTTTCTGCTTGTTAACTGGAGACACTGTACTGCCAAATCTTGATGCTGGATTTACTATAGGAGGAACATTTAGTTCTGCAACCCTAACTGTTGATGCAACAACAGGTGAAATTGACTTAGCATCTGGAGCGGCAGGAACACATGATATAACATATACTTATAGTGGCGATCCTGAAAACTGTATGGCAAGTGGTTCTTATACAACGTCTATTGTTATTGACGAATTAACAACAACAAACACCACCTTTACATATACAAATGATATGTATTGTGCTGATAGCGATAATATTTTCCCTGTGTTTGGAACAGACTTCACAACGGGAGGAACCTTTACAGCAGAGTCTGGATTAGTGATTGATGCTACTACTGGAGAAATAAACGTATCGGCAAGTACATTAGGAAACTATACGGTTACATATCAAATTAATGACAACATAGCAAACTGTATAGAAGGAAGTGTAAGCACATTTATGATTACTGTTTTAGATACTGTTGAAATTGCTGTAGAAGGAGCTTGCGAGGCTAGTGAGTATTGGTTAACAGCATCACCAGTTGGAAATTCTTTTGACCCTAATGAAGTAACTTATGTTTGGATGGATGCAAACGGTAATGAAGTAGGGCAAGATTCTGAAACATTTAATGTAACTGCTTATGCAGCTCAAAACCCAGGAACAACAATACCAGCTCAATTTACGGTAACTGTAATTTTTGGAGGCTGTTCTTCAACAACATCATTCACAACAGAAACATTATCATGTAATGATATCCCTAGAGGAATATCTCCTGATGGAAATGGTAAAAATGACTCGTTTGATTTGAGTGGTTTTGGAGTTGTTGATTTACAAGTGTTTAATAGATATGGTAAAAAGGTTTACAACTTTAAAGGAACTTACGTAAACCAATGGCACGGACAATCAAATAAAGGAGATGAACTACCGGATGGAACTTACTTCTACAACATTGCTAAAAAAGATGGAAGTACAGTAACAGGATGGGTTTACATTAATAGATCTCATTAATCATAAAAAAAAGAAACAACAGCTTGTCTCGAGTTAAGAAACAAGCTGTTTATAAAACATAAAGCAATATATAATACAAATGAAAAAATTATATTTTACAATAGCCTTTGCACTTATGATTTTAGTGAGTGTTAATGCACAGCAAGACCCACAGTATACGCAGTATATGTATAACATGAATGTGGTTAACCCTGCTTATGCTGGTTCAAAAGACAATTTAGCCGTTGGCTTATTATATAGATCACAATGGGTAAGTGTTAATGATGCACCAAAAACAGCTACGTTATCAATTCATAGTCCTACAGGAAAAAAAGTTGGTCTAGGTCTATCTGTAATATCAGACCAAATAGGACCTGTAGAGGAAAACAATGTATATGCTGATTTCTCTTATACATTAAATTTAGGAGGAGAGCACCGTTTGGCATTAGGACTTAAAGCTGGAGCAACAATTCAAAGTGTAGGCTTTTTTAGTGATATAGGAAACGGTTATGTAACAGACGCTAATGATGAAGCTTTTAGCGAAAACACAAACAATACAAACCTTAATATTGGTTCAGGTTTCTTTTATTATACTGATAAATATTATGTGTCTTTTTCTGTTCCAAACATGCTTAAAAACACATATTTAAATGTAACAAATAATGGCCAAGAGTATAAGTATGGTACAGATGTGCTACATTACTTTTTATCTGCCGGTTATGTGTTTAACTTGTCTGAAAACACCAAGTTTAAACCGTCTTTTTTAATGAAATCAGCATTTAATGCACCAACATCATTAGATGTTTCTGCCAATGTTTTGTTTTTTGATCGTTTTGAGCTTGGAGCAACATATCGTGTAGATGACTCTTTTGGTGGTATGGCAAATTTTGCAATTACGCCAGGGCTTCGAATAGGCTACGCATATGATTATGTCACATCTGAACTTAATACAAAAACATCAGGATCTCATGAGGTTATGTTGCTATTTGACCTAAACTTTCCAAAAAAAGTATCTATTTCACCAAGATTTTTCTAATACATAAAGCATAAAAAATGAAAAAAATATATAGTCTTTTAACTTTGTTTTTAGTGATAACAGCTGGTTATTCGCAAAGCAAACAATCAGAAAAAGCAGATAAATTATTTGAAACCTATCAATATGTAGATGCTATTGATGCATATTTACAATTGGTAGAGAGCAACAAGGCTGATGCTCATGTTTATAATAATTTAGCTGACAGCTATTACAACGTGTTTAATATGGTTGAAGCATCAAAATGGTATGCAAAAGCTG
Organism: Bizionia sp.; assembly: GCF_048259285.1. Taxonomy (NCBI): domain Bacteria; kingdom Pseudomonadati; phylum Bacteroidota; class Flavobacteriia; order Flavobacteriales; family Flavobacteriaceae; genus Bizionia; species Bizionia sp. The sequence goes on from NZ_JBLXHU010000039.1 coordinate 13,608, forward strand.
TTAACACAAAACAAGATGCTGAAACATATTATCGTTATGCTCAAACTTTAAAATCTCAAGGGAAATACGAAGAAGCAAATAAGCAAATGAGTGTATTTGCAAGTATGATGCCTAATGACCAGCGAGCAAAAGCTCATTTAGAAAATCCAAACTATATACCAAGCTTGGCTGATAAATCAAAGCTTTTTGATGTTGAAGAAACAGGAATTAATGATCCAGAACAGAGTGATTTTGGTAGTATATTATCTAACGACAATATTTTATATTTTGTGAGTTCAAGAAACGTTTCTAAAAAAGATGATAAATGGACAAACAAGCCTTACCTAGATATTTATAAATCTGTTAGAGACGCAAAAGGAACATTATCAGATCCAGAGCCAGTAAAAGCATTAAATACACCATACCACGATGGTCCTATTACGTTGAGTGCAGATGGAAACACCATCATTTTTGCTCGAGATGGACATAGTTCTAAAAGCTACAAAAGAATAAAAAATAAGAATGTAAAATTAGCTCAATTAGGACTATATACAGCAACTAGGGAAAATGGTGAATGGGTTAACATACAGCCGCTACCTTTTAATAGTAAGGAATATTCTGTAAGTCACCCTAGCTTAAGTACAGACGGCAAGACACTTTACTTTGCTTCAAATATGCCAGGTGGTTTAGGAGATACTGATATCTGGAAAGTATCTATCAATAATGGTAAATACGGAAAGCCTGAAAATCTTGGTCCTCGTGTAAATACAGCGGGTAAAGAAGGGTTTCCTTTTATAAGTGATAACACAACATTGTATTTTGCTTCAAGCGGTAAACAAGGATTCGGAGGGTTTGACATCTTTAAAATTAACCTAAATAAAGAAGAGGAGGAAGCTGTAAATATGGGAAAGCCTATTAATACTAAAAGTGATGATTTTTCTTTTAGTATTAATATGATAGAAAATGTAGGATATTTTTCTTCAAACAGATCAGGTGTTGACAACATATATATGGTTATACCAATATGTCAGTTAGAAGCAATAGTGATCGTTAAAGATGCTATTACAAAAGATGTTTTGGCTAGTGTAGCTATAACACTTCTTGATAATCAAGAAAATATTATTGTAACCCAAAACACAACAACACTAGGAACAACATCATTTGATATAGAATGTCAAACAGAATACATGTTTCGTGCCTCAAAAGACGGCTATCAATCTATGAGCTATGTATTTGATGCTTCAGAAGGAGGAACAAAAAACATAGAGATATTATTAGAGCCAATAAACGATTTAATTACAGATACAGAAGTGAAACTTAATAATATTTACTTTGAATTCAATAAAAGTAATATTACCGAAAGAGGCGCTAATGAGTTGAATAAGTTAGTTGAAATTATGAATACTTACCCAGAGATGAACATTTTAGTAAAATCTCATACAGATACAAAAGGAAATAAATCATATAATCAGAAATTATCTGAAAGACGCGCGCAATCAACGATGCAATATTTAATATCAAAAGGAATAAATAAGGAAAGACTTTCAGCAAAAGGTATGGGTAGTTCACAACCAAAAGTTGATTGTAAATCAAATTGTACAGATCAAGAGAACGCACAAAACAGGCGTTCAGAATTTTTAATCATTAAGTAACAGTTTAATTCGTTTTTGATTAAAAGTGACCAACTAAACTAGATTAATAGCTATAGTTTTTCCATGGCCAATCTGCTTAAAAGTAGGTTGGCTGATGGGTTTAAAAAAGTTTACCATGAAGAAGATGAAGTTTATTTTAGGATGTTTTTTTACAATATTATGTTTTCAAGCTTATGCTCAAGAATCTAATGATTGCGTAGGATCTATTACAGTATGTGGTAATGGTACTTTTATGTCAAACACAACAGGTTCTGGGAATGAATTTGAAATCAATAGTTGTGGCGGTTTTGAACACAACTCTTTATGGTTGCAAATAAATATTGTACAATCTGGAACGTTAGGTTTTGACTTAATCCCTAACGACCCAGATATTAATGTTGATTATGATTTTTGGGTTTATGGCCCTAATGTAGCATGTAATAATTTAGGAAACCCAATACGTTGTTCTACAACAAACCCTAATTTAGCAGGTTTAGCAAATAATCACACAGGTATTAACGGTAGCACAACATTAACGCAAACAGGTCCTGGAGATAACGGAAATGGTTATGTATATTGGCTTACAGTTACAGCAGGTGAATCTTACTACATAGCTGTTGATAGGCCTCATGGAGATGGAGGTTTTGAAATTCAATGGACAGGAACCGCTATGGATGGTGCAGGTGCTTTTCCTTCTCCACCAGACGCAACACCAATAGATGATGTTGTACAGTGTAGCGGAACACCTGATGTATCTATTTTTGATTTAAATGCCATAAAAAGTACGATAAATCCAGATTTAGTTAATAATAGTATTGAGTTTTATGGGAGTATAGCTGATGCAACAGATGAGGTAAACCCTCTTGGTGGTGGTTTTGGTATTTATGCTAATACACAAAACCCTGAACAGGTTTATGCTAGAGTTACTTCAGGATCAAACGACTGTTACTCTTTAATAGATTTTAATTTAGTTGTATCTCCAATTCCAGATGCTACTGTGACAAGTTCTGATACTGTAGTTTGTGAAGGTGATTCTGTAAATTTCACAATAACAGGAACTCCAAATGCCACAATAAACTACAATTTTAATAATGGAGCAACCGAACAAGTTCTTCTAGACGTTAATGGAGAAGCAGTTGTGTCTGAAGTGTTAACTGTTGATACCGATATAAATCTTACTGAAGCCGAAGTAATTAATGGTTCTGGTCAAGTGGTTTGTTCTCAAATATTAATAGATAGTGCTAGTGTAACAGTCAACCCATCAGTAACGCCAGTATTTACACAAGTAGCTGATATTTGTGATGGTGAGGCTTTACCGCCGTTACCAACCACATCAGACAATGGTGTTACCGGAACATGGAGCCCAGCAATAGATAACACAACAACGACGACTTACACATTTACCCCAGATGCGGGTCAATGTGCTTTAACAGAAACTATGACCATCACAGTCAATCCATCGGTTACACCAACATTTACACAAGTAGCCGATGTCTGTGATGGCGACGCTTTACCACCATTACCAACCACATCAGACAATGGTGTTACCGGAACATGGAGCCCAGCAATAGATAACACAGCGACGACAACCTATACGTTTACTCCAGATGCGGGTCAATGTGCCGTAACAGAGACGATGACCATCACAGTTAACCCATCAGTTACGCCAGTATTTACACAAGTAGCCGATATTTGTGAAGGGGATGCTTTGCCGCCATTACCAACCACATCAGACAATGGTGTTACCGGAACATGGAGCCCAGCAATAGATAACACAGCGACTACAACCTACACGTTTACTCCAGATGTAGGTCAATGTGCCGTAACAGAGACTATGACCATCACAGTCAATCCATCAGTAACGCCAGTATTTACGCAAGTAGCCGATATTTGTGAAGGCGATGCTTTACCACCATTACCAACCACATCAGACAATGGTGTTACCGGAACATGGAGCCCAGCAATAGACAACACAACCACGACGACTTATACATTTACTCCAGATGCGGGTCAATGTGCTGTAGCAGAAACGATGACTATTACAGTCAATCCATCGGTTATGCCAGTATTTACACAAGTAGCTGATATTTGTGAAGGTAATGCTTTGCCGGCATTACCAACCACATCGGATAATGGTGTTACCGGAACATGGAGCCCAGCAATAGACAATACAACCACGACGACTTATACATTTACTCCAGATGCGGGTCAATGTGCTGTAGCAGAAACGATGACTATTATAGTCAATCCATCAGTAACTCCAGTATTTACACAAGTAGGCGATATTTGTGAAGGCGATGCTTTGCCGCCATTACCAACCACATCAGACAATGGTGTTACCGGAACATGGAGCCCAGCAATAGATAACACAGCGACTACAACCTATACGTTTACACCTGATGCTGGTCAATGTGCTGTAGCAGAAACGATGACTATTATAGTCAATCCATCAGTAACGCCAGTATTTACGCAAGTAGCCGATATTTGTGAAGGCGATGCATTAGCACCATTACCAACCACATCAAATAATGGTGTTACCGGAACATGGAGTCCTGCAATGAATAATTCAACAACAACAACCTATACGTTTACACCTGACGCTGGGCAATGTGGAGCAATGGTTACCATGAGTATTACCGTGCACGAACTGCCAAGTATTAGTTTAGATACATTATCTGTTTGTGGTTCTTCTAATACTGGGTATGATTTATTTGATTTAACTTCTGAAATACCTTCAATATTAGGAGCTGGTCAAAGTCAAGCTGACTTTACAGTTGATTTTTATGAGGATTCTGCAATGACATCACAAATAATAACAAATCCGTATCCTAATACAGCAGCTTATAATCAAACTATATTTGTATACATAACAAATATAAATTCTGGTTGTTCAGAGTTATTTCCTTTTGAGCTTAACGTTTTTGAAGCGGCTAATGCAACGCAGCCTGATCCTGTAATTATATGTGACTCAGATGGCGTAAATGACGGTGTTAGTACGTATGATTTATCTGTACTTGATGCAGAAGTTTTAAATGGACTAAACCCTAATGATTTTAGTGTTAACTATTATTTTTCAGCACAAGATGCTATAGATAATAATGACGCTATTTTAGACCTTGCTAATTTTCAGAATACAGTGCCTAATAATCAAACCATTCACATTAGAGTTTCTAACAATGCTATTCCAACAGAATGTTACGGACTTACTTCAGTAGAAATTTCTGTAAACCCAATATTAAATCCAGAGATTTATTCTTTAGACGGGAGCAATACACTTTGTGTTGATTATGAAAGTAATGTTTTGCAAAACGAAGTAACATTAGTGAGTGATATACAAGGTGCTAATTATACATACACCTGGTATTTAAACGGAGTTGAGATTGCTGGAGCAAACCAAGGAACTTATGTGGTTAATACGGTTTCTCCGGGTCTATATACTGTTTTAATTACAGAAACATTGCCTACAGCAAACTGTCCATCAAGTATTAGTGAGCCTTTTGAGGTTATACAATCTGGACAAGCAGTATTGGTTAATGTATCTCAAACAGGAACTTTTGATCCTAATCCATCAGTTACTGTAACTGTTGAGGGTTATGGAGTGTACTGGTTTCAAATGGATAATGGTCCAATTTTAGATAATAATGGTGTTTTTACAAATGTTAGCGGAGGTTTGCATACGGTTTATGTATATGATAGAAAAACAGAAAACCCTTCTTGTGGGTTTATAACTATTGAGGACATAAGAATTATAGACTACCCGAAAATTATAACGCCTAATCATGATGGAGATAATGACACATGGAATGTATATGCGTTCAGAAACCAACCTAATGCCACAATAAATATTTATGACCGTTATGGTAAGGTGTTGGCAAACATAAAGCCTTCTGGACCAGGATGGGATGGTACTTATAAAGGTTCTAATTTACCGTCTTCAGATTACTGGTTTGTATTGAGTTATGAAGAGGATGGACAGCCTAAACAGTTTAGATCTCATTTCTCTTTAAAACGTTAATTTTTATATGTTTTTAAACTCTTTTAAGTATAGATGTTTTAAAAGAAAAACAGGTATCTACTTACGTATCTGAAAGATGCAAATGTTCTCATAACAATTATTTAAAGCAGAAATGTTTTATTTGTTTTAAAAAAACATATATTTGGGCTTTATAAAAGCAAACGAAAAATCGCACATTTGTGTTTTTTATCGATGTTTTTAGCGTTTTAAAGATATTTTATATCTTTTTTATTTTGCAAAATCATGTTTTTTTATACATTTACTAACAGATGATTATACAAAACAAAAAAATACTTGCCTCAATCTTATTTGTTTTAATAAGTTTT
>NZ_JBLXHU010000040.1:0-18232 GCF_048259285.1 Bizionia sp.
ACGTTTTTATAAATTTAACAATCTTTAGCTTAATTTAAACGTAAACCAATTACTACTAATACAATAGTTTGATTGTAAACAAAGAAGTAGATAAGCAATCCAGTCATTTCGACTGAAAGGAGAAATCACATTGTTATAATACTTTAAATACTAATGCTTTATACTTTATCCTGAGTTTACTAAAAGTTTATTGTAAAGAAAATTATTTTAATAGTTTGCTTTCTGTAATGAGATGTCTCCCGTTGGTCGACATGACTGTAATACTCCGAATTCCAATATTTAGTACTGTTCTAAGTTTTATGGGCTTAACAAAAAGGGATATAAATGGAGTGCATTAAATCCAGTCATTTCGACTGAAAAGGAGAAATCACATTACTATAATACTTTAAATACTAATGCTTTATACTTTATCCTGAGTTTACTAAAAGTTTAATGAGATGTCTCCCGTTGGTCGACATGACTGTTTAAATTTGTTACTTAGAACCAAAAGAAAGGAATTAGAGTAGTGGTTGTAAATATTCTATTTTACATAATATAAATTATAGTGCAAAATAACTAGATTATCGTCCTTGAAAATACCTAAAAAAAACCTCGTTTGTAAGTATTTACTTTCACAAAATGGAATAAAACAATTTAGAAACAGGATAAAGTTAGTAACAAAATTTATTATAAAGTTAATTACCAATTGTTTATGACTTAAAATGTGTGAAAAATAATATGAAAAAGTCGTGAAAATCAGCTTAAATATAATTTTTTACATTTTCACAGTCTTGTTGTTAACAAATTTAAAGATGCAATAGTGATACTTTCTGCCATTAACTTGAAATATGATTTTTGATCTCTTCACCTTGATTTTTTTATACTGGTCAAACAAATAACTAATATCAGGTTTGGTGAACTTTTTAATAGAATTATTCTTCTTCCTATTTTCGAATAAATTATTTGGAGATGAATCAACCAACTTTAGGAAGCTACTATTGTATGCTTGTATCTTTTCTTCTAAAATATTTTTTAATCTGTTTAACGTAGATAAGTTTTTTTTATCATAATAAACATTTATAACATCCTCCTCCATTCGTTTACCATCAGTATATGTTTTTACTCCAGCGCCCAAGTTTCCATAAAGATCTTTAAGAAGGTTTGTTTGAAATTTATCAAACCAAACTTCTACATTCCCCTTATCCTTAGGATTTCTAACACGCGCCTTTCTAACTACTACTCCATATTCTTCAATTAAGGCTTCAAAATTTGTGAATAAGATTGAATGGTAAGAAGAGTGGTTGTCAATTAATAATTGTCGAGGTATAACTTCATTTTTATTAAAAGTGTTACGTATTGCCTCCAGTATCAAAATCGTATTTTCAACCTCACCAAAACTATATCCAACTATTTTTCTTGAGAATTGATCCATAACAGCACAAACCCTTAAAAATTTTACCTCATTACCACTCTTATAGGGGAAGTTTACCTTGCATGTATCACATTGGTATTGATCCCCTATCTCTCTAGTATTTACTCGACTTAAATAAGGTAATAATTTATTTTCTGCATACTTATTTCCGTATCTGATACTATCTGCCCTATTCTTAAATTCTAAATCATTACATATGTTTCGAACAGTACTCTCTGATACTTTGTTTAAACTTCTATGTCCAAGTTCAGTATTTACATATGTTGTAATTATGGAGATGGAATAACATTTTTTTCGTACATAGTAGCTTTTAATAATTCCCTTTATGATAGGTATAGCTTTATAGGGTTCTCGACCATTTATTCTAAAATTATGTACTAGTGTTTCTGGAATTCCTTTTTTGTTGCAATCATTTATTTTTTCATAGAAATACTTAAGGTTTGAAGTTTTAAAAATTGCTTTAGAAAGTTTCATATAGGAATAAAACATATCTTTCATTGACCAGATATTTCTATCCTTACACTTTAATATTAAGGCTATTACAGCATGAGTCTTAGAGTAAAGAACAATTTGTTCACTATCTGTAAAATAATCTTTATAATGTGGAACATACTGCACCCAATACGTCTTTTGAAGCCATGTTTGTTCCATGATAAAATCTAATTCCCGATTTGTTACAGAATTTAGCTTTTTAGGTAAAGAGCTATTCAAGATTTTTTCTAAGTCTTCTTCTTCACTCGGTAGATTATGTTTTTGCAGATGTTTAAGTGGAATACTTTTATATTGAATAAACTTTTTCTGGCTTTTTGAATCTTTATGGGTAATAAATGCCAAAGAATCTCCATTTCTATACTTTGAGATCAGGTTATTTAACGTACCTTTATTAAAACCATTCTCTATTAAGAAGGTAAATGAAACATATATATACCCATCTATTTTTTTAATTATAGGAGATTTCATAAATTATTAATATTTTTAATTAGAAAATTTTTATATTAAAAATTTTAATAAATGCTTTATTTATAGCATGTTATATAACTAATATAATAAAAATATATCGTTTTAAGTTATATTTTAAATGAATATAGGAGAAAAAATAAAAGCATTAAGGAAGCAGAAAGGAATAACTCAGACTGAACTTGGAAAAAAGTGTCAGATTTCTCAAGTCCAAATTGCTAGGTATGAAAATGGTGTAAATAGACCTTCACAAAAGGTGTTGAAAAAGATTGCTTCCGGAATGGAGGTACCAGTTAACTTTTTTGATGACATCTATTCAATAAATGATGATACTCTAGATGCTGAATATGATAGGTTAAAAAAGGTCTTAGTGAAAGATGAATATAAATTTGTCCTATCAAAAATATTTAATTCACTATATCTCACATGTCAAGCTGAAATGTCATTAAATGATGATTAAACTTGTGTACAAGATGACGATATTATAAATTTTTAGTACACATAATAGCTCCTACTTTTTAGGCACCCTCTATATAGTTTTTAAAATCTTTGGGATTAAAATCATATCTTTTAGCAAGGAATTCAATTAATCTATTGCCTCTAATTTCAGTACTGTTCAATGCTATTTGTTTAATATTTTTTAATTTATAAATGGATTCTAAAGCTTCTAAGTATTTAGTTTCCATCATATTTCTATCCAAAACTCTAGAGATAATAAAATAGTGATCATCTTTGTAAGATAAATTATCTAAATTCACGTCCCAAAACATTGTACTTTTTTTGAATAATTCAAATACAGTCTTAGCTTTTTTATTTTTATAATTATACAGTCTCACATATTATATATAAGTATACAATTTAAAATTAATACATTTATTTCATAAAAAAGCTGCCCGATAGGACAGCTTCCTTTGCTAAATGTGTAAACAGCTATTATAAACAAGATATAGAGTACATAACTGCTAACTAAATGTGTATTCAAATGTAGCATTGGTTCCATTTAAAAACATACATCCATCAAACAATAAAATACAACATTCAAACATTTTATGTAGCTCTAAGCAACTATTAAGACTAGTTCTTTATAAGAATCAGCTTGTATGTTGTTTGGATTTTGTAATTTTTATAGTCATTAAATCGATATTTTTATAAATATCTTTTATACTCCTTTTTTCTATTTCAAATAAATTATTAAAAATGGCAACTTACAACCTTAAAATCAACGGAAAAGATCAACAAGTAGATGTTAGTGCTTCCACGCCGCTATTATGGGTGCTCAGAGATCATCTTCAATTAGTAGGTACAAAATTTGGATGTGGTATAGCGCAATGCGGAGCATGCACCATTCAAATTGAAGGTATTGCAGTTCGTTCTTGTCAACTACCGGTTTCAGCCGTTGGTGAACAAAAAATAACTACCATTGAAGGTCTATCTGAAAATGGAGACCATCCTGTACAAAAAGCATGGATAGAACACGATGTCCCCCAATGTGGTTACTGTCAGGCAGGACAAATTATGTCTGCCACTTCTCTACTAAATCAAAATCCAAATCCTTCTGATATAGAAATAGATGAGGCTATGAATGGGAATATTTGCAGATGTGGAACATATACACGAATAAAAAAGGCAATTAAAACTGCTGCTAACTCAAAATAATAAGAAAATGGCAACTGTTAAGACAACATTAGGAAGACGATCTTTTTTAAAATCCTCCGTATTGGCTGGTGGTGGCATGATGCTTAGTTTCAGTTGGTTTGCGGGCTGTGAAATCCCAAATAGAAAAGAAGCTGCTACAATAGAAATGCCTGAAGAATGGTTTGAATTAAATAGTTATATAAAAATTGGAGATAATGGAGTGGTAACACTTTTTAATCCTAATCCTGAATTTGGTCAAAATGTAAAAACTTCCATGCCGATGATTCTTGCTGATGAATTGGATGTCGATTGGAAAAATGTAATTGTAGAACAAGCTAACTTTTATCCTAAACGTTACGATAGACAATTTACTGGCGGGAGTCAGTCTATTCGTCAAGGTTGGAATATTTTGCGTACCGCAGGTGCTACCGCCAAAAGAATGCTTGTTACTGCTGCTGCCCAACATTGGCAAGTACCAGTTAATGAAGTTACAGCAAAGGCAGGAATCCTTTACCACACCGCAACAAATAAAGAAATTTCCTATGGTGAAATAGCTTCTCTCGCAGCAATACAGCCTATTCCGGAAGAAGTAGAATTAAAAGAAATTAAAGATTTTAAAATTATAGGAACCTCCAAAAAAAATGTTGCTGGAACAGAAATTGTCACTGGTAAACCTATGTTTGGAATTGATTATCAAGCAGAAGGCATGCTAATTGCCATGATAATCCATCCTCCTGCTTTTGGAATGAAACTAAAAAAGTTTGATGCTACAAAAGCCAAATCGATGCCTGGTATTAAAGATGTATTTAAAATAGATACCTTAAAAAGTGATTACGCAAGGAATTATTTTGACACCACAACTTTTACCGAATTAATTACAGTAGTTGGTAATTCCACATGGGAAGTCATGCAGGCCAAAAAAGAAGTGGTGGTCGATTGGGAGCAAGCTCCAGAGCATACTTTTCAAATGGATGCTAGAGGAAATAAAATAGCTATAAATGTTCCAGCAGGTTTGGAAAGTACTACTGTTCATCAAACTAAAATGAACCAGTACAATAAAAAACCTGGAAATATTCTAAGAAAAGACGGAGATCCGGAAAAAGCGTTTAAAAATGCTGCTAAAATATTGGAACGGACGTATTCTGCCCCATTTTTAGCACATAATACCATGGAGCCTGTAAATTGTTTTGCCAATGTTTCTGCTGAAAAAGCTGAGCTTTATGGCCCAATTCAAGCTCCTGAATTTATCATAGGGACATTATCTGAACGGCTGAAACTCCCTAAAGACAAGATTCAAATTAATTTAGCCCGTATGGGAGGTGGTTTTGGACTTCGGGCTTATGGACACCATATGATTGAAGCAGCAGTTATTTCTCAAGAAATGAAAGCTCCCATTAAGATGGTTTACACACGTGAAGATGATATGTCTTACGGAATTTACAGACCTTCTTACACAGCGACTTACAAAGCCGCCATGGATGAAAATAACAATCTCATTGCATTTCATGTAAAAGCAGGTGGGATTCCTGAATCACCACTAGCTCCTAACCGTTTTCCTGCCGGGGCGATAGAAAATTATTTGGCAGAAGCCTGGGAAATTCCTTCAAATATTACCATCGGGGCATTTAGAGCTCCTAGGTCTAATTTTATTGCTGGAGCTGAGCAGTCATTTTTAGACGAACTTGCAGAAGAACTTGGGAAGGATCCAATTGAGTTTCGTCTAGAACTTTTAGAAAGAGCTAAAAATAATCCAGTTGGAGAAAATAACGATTACGATCCTGAACGTTATGCCGGTGTTATTAAGTTAGTAAAAAGCAAGTCTAATTGGGATGAGATAAATGATAAATCAAGAGGCTTTTCTGCCTATTTTTGCCATAATACGTATGTAGCCCAAGTTTTAGACCTTGAAATAGAAAATGATAAACCCAAGGTTAATAATGTGTATGCTGCTGTTGACTGCGGAATTGTTGTTAACAAAGATGCTGCCAAAAACATGGGAGAAGGTGCTATTATTGACGGTATTGGAAATTCACTTTATGGTGAACAAACCTTTAAAGATGGGGTTCCACAAAAACTCAATTTTGACCGTTATCAATTAATAAGAATGTCTGAAGCACCAAAGTCTATTGAAGTGCACTTTGTTGAAAATGAACATAACCCAACAGGAATGGGAGAACCTCTTTTCCCTCCTATTTTTGCTGCAATGGCAAATGCTTTATACCGTGCAACAGGGCAAAGGCATTACCAACAACCTTTTATAATTGAGAAAAAAATTATAGGTTAAAAAACTTATAACTATTCAAACTAACTAGAAAAACCGTCTATCCGACGGTTTTTTTAATAGTATACTTTAGAATACAATTTATAAACAGACCATATCCATCAAACAATAACATACAATATTCAAACATTTTCTATAGGCTTGGGGGGTGGTATCCATATGTTTCTTAAAAAAATTACTAAAATGTGTAGCCTCTTTAAACCCTAAAAAATATGCTACCTCGGCAATGTTCCAATTTTTTTCTCTCAATAAATACGTAGCTTTTTGTAAAATACGTTCGGCTATTAATTGAGTTGTTGTTTTTTGAGTGCTAGTCTTCAACACCCGATTTAAATGATTTACATGAATATTTAATACTTGAGCAAAATCAGCGGGAGCTCTTAGATTCACTGGTTTTCCAAATTCTTCCTTGGTAGAATACTCATTATCTAAAAGTTCAAAGAATTCATTTGATATTCGCTGACTTGCAACACTTATATTTTTATATGTATCTAAATTATCTTTCATCTATAAAAACTTAATCCGCCGCAACCAAGTCATTATTTCTTCTTTTACTTTGATTTTTTTATCGCCTTTCATTACAAAATAAATTCCGTCTCTTTCAATTCCTCCTTTGGTAGAAAATCCTTCTAAAACCGTTGCGTTTGGACACATTTCTTTAACTGTTTTAAAACTACTTCCTACTCCATATCCTGCATTTGTATTGAAAGGAATTACTGTTTTGCCACTCATATTATATTTGTTGAGAAAACTCTTCATTGGCGGTGGTAATTGCATTCCCCATGTAGGAAAACCTACAAATACTTTATCATATTGATTGAAATTATCGATACGTGTTTTCAATGGTGGTAGATATCCCGATTCGTTTTCTTTTGCCACTTGTGCCACTATAGAATCGTAATTTTCAGGGTAAGGTTCTTTTAATTCGAGTGCTACCAAATCCCCACCTACTTCCTTTTGGATAATTTCTGCTACTTGTTTGGTATTGTTGGTTCGAGATAGGTATACAATCAATAGCTTTCCTTTCTCTTTTTTTAATTCTTGAGCAATACAACTACAAAAAAACACTGGGACTATTGTCAATAGTAGAAGAAAACAGGTTTTTAATGTTTTATCCATGTTTGTTTATTTATAATTGCTGAATCTTTATTTCTACTTATCTAATCCTTTTTCTTGAAGCCATGTAGACATTAAATCTGCTATTTCCACATTATTTAAATCGCTCATCGGAAAATGTGTATTTCCTTGAATTCCTTCTTCTGGTAAGTGAATAAGCGTAACATCTCCTCCGTGTTTGTTTACCGTTTCTTTCCATAATTTAGCCATCGATAGAGAGGCACGCCATTGATCTTCCCCTGGGATTTCAGATGTTTCACCAGGAATATGATCCCCATAAAAAATAACGATAGGAAGTTTTGTCAATCGCTTAAATTCCGACATAGGAACTTCTGAGGCTTTCAGAGCTCCACCGAGATAAGAAATAGGCTCAGGAACTTCCCCTTCAGGAAAAATAAAGTTACTTCCAGGTTCAAAAGAAACTACAGCTTTAATATTATTATTTTTTAGTGCTGTTAACCACCCCATTCCACCGCTATGTGAATGAGTTACTAATATTCCCGATCCAATTTTATCGAAGAGTTCAGCTACTGCTTTTACATTTAAATCGATATTTAAAGGGCCTGTATCGGGTGTCATTTGTCTAAAAAACTGATTCATAGCTTCAGGGTCTTTTGAAAATTGAACATTTGGGTAAAATTCTGTTCCAATACCTAGTCTAAAAATACCAAACCACAATTGATCGTTGGTAGCTGCCGAAATTGTAGTTGGTTCGGTACTTTGTGCTGCTAATCCACGCCGAGGCTGATCTATAAGATACACAGGAAAGTTGCGTCTTAAAAATAATGTTTGAAACCCCTCTCTCCCATCGGGAGTTGTTTGCCAAGTTTTCATCGATTGCCCGTATCCATGCCAAAATACAAGTGGAAGTTTTTTAGGGGTAGCTGGTATTTGATACCATACAAAAGCATGATCTCCATGAAGGGTTTGCCCCTCTTGACTTTGATTGGAAGGATTAAAAACACCGTGTTTAATAGGATCAAAAGTACCCGGACTTGTTTTAACAGTCCCTCCTACTGTAAAACTGCCTTGCTTTTGGATACTAATATTTGTATCATCAATTTTAGTACTGGTCGCCTCTTTATTTTTTGGTTGGCATGAAACAATACACAATACTGCACCAATCAACATAAGCGTATGAAGCCTTACCCTAATCTTACTCGTTTTCTTTTTCATATAAATATTTATTTTTATTATCTGTTATTCATAAAAAGCTTTCTTGATAACATCCAATCTTGCTTTTCTTTCATCTAAAGAACTTCCTGCCGATCCATCGTGTCTAATTTCAAAAACTTCGTTGTTTTTTGGATCATGAACAGGCCATTTTGGTAACCCCTCTCCATTTGGATTCCCTGTTTTAGCGAAGTTTGTCCAATAGGTATTCATCATACTGGCAACTTTTTTGTCATTTGGGGTAACTACAAAACCATTTCTTTCCATAAGGTTATCAAATACATAAGGAATTTCCGATGCATGAGAGGCTCCAAATCGCATACGTTCCTGCATAGATTCTGCCACATAAGAAAAAAGATAAACGTAAGCAGGAATACCTTCTGAAACAAAAGCATTTGCAGTGAAACGCGCAGGCTCTGCCCAAACTTTATCGGTATTAACCAAGGTCAGCATTCTTGCAAACTCGGTTGATCCATCTGGATCATAGGCTTTGGATGCCTCATTTTTATAATCCCCGAACATAGATAATAGTTCTTCTTTTGAATTGGCATTCACAAATCCTGCTGGTACTTCAGCACTGTTAGAACCAATAATTATGGGTACTTGGGTTTGTGAATTATCTTTGTATGAACTTTCGGCAGTTTCTATTACTAATTTTCCATCTAAAATAGGTCCTGAATAGGTAGGAACACCTCCCGGACCATCAGTTTCCTGACCGCCATCAATAATCTCTCCCACACTCAAAGAACGAAGCTTTTTCAAAGCATTGGCATCCGTTTTTTCTATTTTATGCCTATGAGCAAAATTAACTCCAATGGTTTCTGCTGAAATTGGATAATTTGAATCGGCATTTTCTTTATCAATGGGTCTTCCAGTTAAAACCCCATCACGACCACCTCCAGATTCAATAATTGCTTTATGAAATAGTCCTTTAGCCTCAGGGATTGTTAATAACGAATGTACTGAAACGCCGCCAGCCGACTCTCCAAAAATTGTAACGTTAGCAGGATCTCCGCCAAAATTAGCTATGTTTTTTTGCACCCATTTTAAAGCAGCAATTTGATCCATATATGCGTAATTTCCTTTGGCTTCATTTGGATGTTCATCACTTAATGCAGGAAAAGCAAAGAAACCTAATCTTCCCAAGCGATAATTAAAAGTAACAAGAATAACATCCTTCTTCGCAAATTTCTCACCCGAAAACCCAGGACTAGAACCACTACCAAAAACAAAAGCTCCGCCATGAATCCATACCATCACCGGTAGCTTGCTTTTATGATTAACCGAAGTGGGTCTCCAAATATTCAAGGACAAGCAATCTTCTGATGAACCTTCTCTGATAGCCCCTGGATTTGGCGGATATGAAGCCTGAGCACAATCTGAACCGTACTTACTTGCGTCCAATTCTCCTTTCCATTTCAGTGCTGGTTGAGTTGGTCGCCATCTAAATTCTCCAACAGGTGGCGCTGCATAAGGAATCCCTTTAAAACTATCTACACCACCTTCGGTAACTCCTCGTACAATACCAGACACTGTTTCTACTTTTGGATACCCCTGCTGTGCTTTTACGGTATAACTATATATAACAATTAATATGGCTATTATTTTTTGAATTTTCATGGTAGATGGTTAATGACTATTACTATTTTTTTGTTCGTTTTCCCCAATAAATTATTAGGATAAATATATTTTCATTGCGTTATATTACTTCAAATTTTAATGTTCAATTTGATGGGAATCCCGAACACTACTAAAAGTTAAATCGAGTAATTTCCAGTCTCCACTTTCTTTTTTGTAGATTTCGGTTACCGTAAATTCGTTTGACACTTCATTTCCTCGAACTACAGCCAAAAGTGTAATCCGATTCCACAGAATTACAGTTTCCCCAAAAGTTTCTATAACCACATCATGAACGTCTGCTTTTTTATACCAAATACTCCCCGTTTTAATAATTTCTAATTCTCGTTCCTTTTTCCAAGAGCCACTCATATGTACAAATCTTGATTTATCGTCAAAGAGCTTTGCAAGTTCTTCCACATTTTTATTGGCCATCCACTCCCATTTCTTTTTAGAGAGTTCTTTTATTTCTGTTTCAGTGGTATTTTGAGCCAAGATTGGTGAACTTGTAAGGATTAAAAAAAGTCCAATAACTAATGTTCTCATAATAAGTTGTTTTAAATTTTCTATTTTTAATTAATTCCCTGGTCGCTCCATTAGTTTTACAAAAGATAAATTGGCTAATTTCCAATTCCCATCAATCATTTTATAAACCTCGGTTACCATAAACGGATTGGTGACTTCGTTGCCGCCAACTTCTGCCAATAAGGTTATTCGGTTTAAAACAATGGCGGTATCTTCTCCTATTATATCAATAGTTACTTCGTGGATGTCTGCTTTTTTATACCAAATACCTCCGCTTTTTATAATGGCAAGTTCTCTATCTGTTCCCCAAGCACCTCCCATGTGGACAAATTGTGCGTCTTTATGAAAAAGTTTGGTTAGTTCCTCCACATTCTTATCGGCCATCCATTGCCATTTTTCTTTGGAGAGTTCTTTTACTTCTGCTTCTAGAGCATTTTGTGCTAGAATTGGTGTACTAGCAATAATTAAGAATAGGGTAACAATAAATGTTTTCATAATGATTTTGATTTTAAAGTTTGGTGATATTTGTTTATTATTTTCCTACGCGTTCCTGCAAATGTTTTGGATAGCGATCTCCTTGTACTTCTACTTTGGCAAAGGCATTATCTATTTCAAGAATAGCTTCTGATGATAAATTAATGGCCGCTGCACCAATATTCTCTGTTAATCGATGTGATTTTGTAGTTCCAGGAATGGGTGCTATCCACGGTTTTTGTGCAAGTAACCATCCTAAAGCAATTTGTGCTGGTGTTGCATTTTTATCATTTGCTATTTTTCCCAATAAATCTACCAATGCTTGATTGGCTTTTCGGTTTTCTTCACTAAAACGTGGAACTATGTTTCTAAAATCACTTTTATCAAATGCAGTCTCCGAATTAATTTTTCCAGTAAGAAAGCCTTTCCCTAGGGGACTAAAAGGCACAAAACCGATTCCTAATTCTTCTAATGTTGGGAGAATCTCTTTTTCAGGCTCACGCCACCAAAGCGAATATTCACTTTGTAAGGCCGTAACCGGCTGTATTGCATGTGCTTGTCTAATGGAAGCTACACTGGCTTCCGAAAGTCCAAAATGTTTTACTTTTCCTTCTTGTATTAAATCTTTTACCGTCCCAGCTACATCTTCCATGGGTACATTGGTATCCACCCGGTGTTGGTAGAATAAATCGATGACATCGGTTTTTAAATGTTTTAAAGATTTCTCGGCTACTTCTCGAATCCTTTCTGGGCGACTGTCTTGCCCTTGACTTGAATCGCCGTTTTTAAATCCGAATTTAGTAGCAATTACCACTTCTTTACGAAAAGGAGCTAATGCCTCCCCAACAAGTTGCTCGTTTGCTGCTCCATATGCTTCAGCAGTATCAAAAAAGGTAACGCCTTGTTCATATGCTTCACGGATCAATTTAATTGCTTGGTCTTTATCGGTAGCAGGACCATAACCAAAGCTAAGTCCCATACATCCTAAGCCTAGAGCCGAAACTTCCAAGCCATTAGTTCCTAATATTCTTTTTTTCATGTTTTTCTTTTTATTTATCGCCTGCTAAATATTCTTCATCTGTTACAGGTGCTAACCATTGTGTAGGTCCTTTTTCTCTTCCTGTAATGGCTATCTGTATAAATTCTTTATCAGCACTTGCGCCATGCCAATGAGGCGTATTGGCTGGACATTTTACCACGTCTCCTTTACGTAATATTCTTTTTGGACTCCCTTTTTCCTGATAATACCCAACACCGCCAGTTGCCAATAAAATTTGCCCGCTTGGATGCATATGCCAATTGGAGCGTGCTCCAGGTTCAAACGTAACATTTCCAACTCCATTTCGGTTTATAGTATCTGCTCTTACCAAAAAAGTTAACCAGGCAGTACCTTTAAAATTATTATTTGTAATCTTTTCTCCTTTTGGATAAAGTAAAATTGTATCTTCAGTATTTTTATCATTAGGGTTACCGCAGGATGCTAATCCTACAAGGATACATGCTACTAAAATTGATTTTATTTTCATTTTTTTTTGTTTAAATATTCAATTTTCTTTCACTTAACCATTGTACTTTCTCGGGGTCTCTATGATCAAAAAACAAACTTTCTTGGGTATCTAAAGATTGGATACTTGCCATATCTTCAGCAGAAAGTTCAAAATCAAAGACATTGAAATTCTCTTTCATACGTTCTTTTCTTACTGTTTTTGGAATCGCAACAATATCTCTTTGTAATAACCAACGAAGAATTACCTGGGCTACAGATTTATTGTATTTAATACCGATAGCAGACAATATTTCATTGTGAAAAATATTATTTTTCCCTTCTGCAAACGGCCCCCACGATTGAATTTGTGTATTGTTTTTTTGAAAGAATTCTTGTGTATGGATTTGCTGATGAAACGGATGCGTTTCAACTTGATTAATAGCTGGTGTAAAACCACTATTCACAATTAAGTCTATAATTCTATCAGGGTGAAAATTTGCAACTCCAATAGCCTTTATTTTACCTTCATGATACAATTCTTGCATAGCTCTCCAAGAACCAAATACATCTCCATATGGCTGATGGATTAAATATAAATCCAAATAATCCAACTGCAATCTTTCCAATGATTTTTGAAAAGCCACCTTCGTATTTTCATAGCCCGTATCTTGCACCCAAAGTTTTGTCGTTATAAAAAGTTCTTCCCTATTAATTCCACTGTTTATAATGCCTTTACCAACGGCCTCTTCATTCATATAAGAAGCTGCTGTATCGATTAAACGATATCCAGTTTCAATGGCCTTTATTACCGAATTCTCACATTCTAATGGGTCAGGAATTTGGAAAACTCCAAAACCCAAAATAGGCATTTCAACTCCATTATTTAATGTTATATTATACATGTTATTCTTTTTATTTTTACTTCATTTTCATTCTTAAAGATACTCTTGGTAAAAATCCACCAGCTTAGTTACGGCTTGCTTTACATATTCCGGTTTCCAATAAGTTTCTATATGTGTAGCACCATCAATAAGGAATAACTCTTTGTCTTTTGCATTGGAAGCTTTTGCAAATGCTTCATCTGTCATATATTTAGTATCTGCTTTACTACCCGCTATCATTAATAAAGGCTGATTAATTAAATCCATATCGGTAGCCGCATCCCAAGTCATAAGTTTAAGTAAACTACTCCTAGTGTATAAAAAGGTAGAGTTTGGATGTGCATGCGTTCTATAATAATATTCATACCCTTCTCTGTATAAATCTGTTTTAGTAGTTACTATTTCCTTATCGGTAACGCTTGCAACACCTGCATAAATAATTTCTCCTCCGGCAGCTTCTTGAGCACGAGCATCACTAGCTTGTTTTAAACGCTCTTGAATAGTGTTTAACTGAGAATTCTGAAATCCGTTACGTCTTACTTCTCCAGAATTAAACATGCTCAAGGTAGCAACCGCTTTGAAACGCTTATCAGATTGCGTCGCTTTTAGCGTATATCCACCTCCTCCACAAATCCCAAAAGCACCAATGCGATCAGGATCAACTCCAGGGAATTGAGCTATAAAATCGGCCATACCTTGAATATCTTCCGTACGATAATATGGGTTATCCGTATGGCGAGGTTCTCCTCCACTTGCTCCTTGGTAGGCAGCATCTGCAGCAATAGTTATAAAGCCAGCTTCGGCCAAATGTTGAGCATACAATCCAGCTGTTTGCTCTTTAATCCCACCATTAGGGTGCGCAACTGTAATAGCCAAATACGTATTCTCTGGATTATAATTAGCAGGCGTATAAACATTAGCAGCTATCTCTAATCCATTTAACTTATAGGTTACAGGATGGATATTTACTTTCCCTTTTACATTTTCTGTAATTGCCCCTGCATACACTAATGTAAATGGATTTTGTTTATATGTTTCTTGAAGCGGAGCTACTTCTACAGTACTTTGTGCCATGATACTATAATTTACGGTTAGTAAGCTTATAAAAATCAATAATTCTATTCTTTTCATCTTTTAAATTTTCATAATTAATTCTTTTCCAATAATTTAATTATTTATAGGGGATATTGGTCAATACCTATTAAATGCCCATTATGGGCTTCCATTACTTATTATTCTTTAGATTGTAATAATTCCTTCAATACTGTTTCTGCAGCTGTTCCTTCTTGCCTGCCAACATGTTGCTTAATTATTTTAGTAAAATCTTGAAGTTGCTCTGTTGTCCAACCTTGGATTAAACAAATATTCATATGTGAGCGCAACATGGGTTCCGCTTTTTGTATACTGGCAATAACAGAAATAGTTACCAGTTCTCTTTCTTTATAGGTAAGTACATCACGTTCAAAAAGGTCTGCAAACAAATGTTCTTTTAAAAAGATTTCAATCTCAGGAGAAAATTTAGCATATCCTTTTTTAGGCCCATCGAGTGTTGTACCCACCAATTTGTCAAGGTTCGTTTTTCCTCTCGCGTATTTATCTCTACTATCTGTTATTGGAGAGGCTTCTGTCCCCCATACATCTTCAATTCCTTTTGCCTTTCTATCGTCTAGCACTTTAATAAAAGTTTGTAATCCCCTTATACTTCTTGGAAAACCACAGTAGGCATATAAATGGACTATTGCCTCCTTTATTTGATTTACTGTTAAGCCATTATCCAAACCATCGTTAAGCACTTTCTCTAGTTTCTTTAGATCCCCTTTTGCTGTATAAGATGCTACCAATACCAATGATTTCTCTTTTTCGGTAAGCGTCTCTTGAGATAAAATTCCTTCGCAAGCATTTAGAGACTGAGTACTTCCCACCGCCAAAAAGAAGATAGAAAATACCGTTAAAATTTTAGAAATATGCATGTCTTATTTATTTTATGTTTGTAATTTCGATAGTATTGTTTGTATTCATTGCAAATATCCGAACACATTAAGCCTGTTTACGTATACCAATTACTGTTATACTAACACGGATTACTGTTTTACACTATCTAGTTGATTTTAAATGAATAACAAGCAGTATCTTTAACAAAAAATTATAAATATGGAAGATATCATCACCTTCAATACGATAAAACAATACTGCGATTTTAACAATAACAAAGCTTTGCATCCACTGGTTGGGATTATAGATTTATCTAAAGCCGAACTAAGACAATTTACCCGTTTTCGATATAATTTTTATGTAATCTTTTTTAAAGAAATAAAATGTGGGGATCTCCGCTATGGCTGTAATTATTACGATTATGAAGAGGGAACCCTTGTGTTTTTAGCCCCGGGACAGGTTATCGGTGAAAATAAACCAGAATATTACCAACCGAAAGGCTTTGCTATGGTTTTTCATCCAGATTTTATTCTTGGAACTTCGCTTGGTCAGCGTATGCAGGAATATACTTTTTTTAATTACGAAGTAAATGAAGCTTTGCACCTTTCTATACCCGAAAGGGATATGATTAAAGATGTTTATGCAAAGGTAAACCATGAATTAGAGCAACTTATAGATAAACACACCAAGAGTTTGGTCATCTCTAATATCGAGTTGTTTTTAAATTATTGTGTGCGGTTTTACGATCGGCAGTTTATTACTCGAACCAATGCGAACCAAGATATTATAGCTCGTTTTGAGAAACTGCTAAACGACTATTTTCATTCCGACAAGGCTGAAAAACTTGGCTTACCTTCCGTTGCCTATTGTGCAGAACAATTGTTTATCTCCCCTAATTATTTAGGAGATATGATAAAAAAAGAAACAGGAAAATCTCCTCAGGAACATATACAGCTAAAATTAATTAGCATTGCTAAGGAACGCATTTTTGATCCCTCCAAAAGTATCTCTGAGATAGCTTATGAACTAGGTTTTAAATACCCTCAACACTTTAGTAAAATGTTTAAAAAAGTTACAGGAACAACCCCCAATGATTATAGATTGATGAATTAATTTTTAAAGTTCCAGTTTTTAAATTGCGAATTACTTCTATTTAAAGTGAATTCCAGATTTTAAATTATTATTTGTGAAGATAATAATGGTTTTAAACAATTATTCATAAGTGGTTACAAGTAATTATTAAGTGTATTGCCATGTTCTAGAATTTAAATTGAGGATAACAGTTCTTTAATGATAAACCGCCGTGCCTTTGTAGGATTTGGCTACGACGGTTTAATTTTTATCATAATAACATGAATAAAACTACACACAAAAAATGTGTCGTGCAAACTTGTACGGCAAAATCCCAACAAAAAAGGTCAAAAAGGTTCATAATACAACAACGGGAGAGATTGACTACTTTAAAGAAGATGGAAGCCGTTTAATTAGAGAATATTTGGTAGGCGAATTATTAGAGGGTGCACCTGCAAATCATTATTATTCGTAATCATCTTAACAGCGTTTAATTGCGTAGCTTATGCGTACTGGTGGATATATCCAAAATGATTTTATTAAAGGGAATGCCATTATTTTAATTGTCTATAATGATGGCGGTAAGAAATGGTATAAAACTGGCAACAATAGACGTTTGTCTAAGGTTGTCGGTTTCTTTCGTTCTGTAAATGGTTTTAAATACGGGAAAGTGTTTTCTTATGATAAAAACAATAAAACTGTTGGTAATAAATTGTTTTGGTTTAATTTAAATAGTAATGGTTATATTTGATATATAAACTATTATTATCGATGATAAAAAGATTAACTAATAACATCGTTCTGGTGTTATTTATCCTATCACTATCTTATATTTTTTGTTATAAAATTGTGTTCATAAATGTATATGAATTATTCCCTAAAGCATATGAAGTAGGAATTATATTCCAAAACTTAATGTATTCAATTTGTGCTTCTTGTATCTTTTATTTTTTTGTAGTTTATATAAGAAGAAAACAGGAAATAAATCGTTTGAAGCCTAGTATAAATCAAGTTATAAAGCAGTATCAGAATAGAAGAGATGTAATTGTATATGATTTAAAGAATGCTACTGATATTAATGTTTCAGAAAGTTTTCCAACTGATTTAGAAGAGTTAAAACTTGTTTTAAAGGATATAGATATCTGTAAAAGATATGGATTTGCATATTTATACTCTGTGGTTCATATACATCCCAATAATTGGTATGAATATTTTAAGATAATATTTAAATTAGATACAAGAGATTCAGATATTTTATTTAAACACAGTGATTACTTAAATTCTGAAATGATAAAATTAATTAATGAAGTTCAAACTTCTTCTTTTAAGCATCTATTGAATGCGTATCATTTACAAAGTAATACACACGAATTTGCAAGAGAATTTCATAAACTAGCTGAATTTTTACATACTTACCTTAAGCAATTGAATGAATTTGAAAGTAATTCTTGGGTATAACTTAATAATTATAAATTGAAAAGAAAAGACTATATCATACTCATATGGGGATTAATAATTGCAGTTATTGCTCCTTTTATATCTGATATATTAAGAGGTGTAAAGCTGTTTACTTCTTTGAAATGGATTTGGTATAATATTTTTGAATTTAAGATTATGATATGGCAACTTATTATTATAATCTTACTTTTATTTTTGATATTAACTTTTATTGA